>JAPLSR010000184.1 GCA_026398545.1 Candidatus Sumerlaeota bacterium
TGGCATAACCATCGATGCATGGTAATAGTTTCCGGCCCAATACTTTCTGTTATCAGCAGGTATCGGGCTGTTTCTTTTTCATACCGCCGAACTCCACGTTCATAGGTTATTGCTTGCCAGGCTTTATGCACTAATATATATCCCAATATATAAAAATTGCAGGAACATGTGTTATGATGTTTTTTTCATGGGCGGAGATTATTTTTCTCAGCACTTATGTGATTACAGGGACAACGACGGATACCGCACATTTTTTTCTGCCCGAAAAGATTTCTCGGCGATTAACAATTCCCGGTCAAAAAATTGACAAATCAACACTCAAGAAAAGGACAATTGTCATTGATGGCGCCGCACTTGGGTTGAACAACGCCACATCGTCAACCGCCATTTCCGCCACCCGGAATGGTTCCCAATGGTGGAGTGGTTTTGAAACTGCCTTTACAAATGAGGAAGTCCTGCAGGCCTTGCTTGACCGCTCCTCGAGCCACATCCCACTGAATATAGACACACAGAAAGCGATAAAACTCTTCAGGGAGGGGCGACATGAATCCTTATATGATTCCCTGAGAGATAAAATCACTCTTGGATATGATTCCACATCGCAAAAAGAAGCACTGCAATCGTTTTCCGACCTTTATGCGTGTCTGGGCGTGCTTCTCATGGAAAATATGCAGTTTACAGATGCGGAGGAAATCTTTGGCGCGGCGCTCAAGGTAGATGAAAATAATAACATCGCCCGGTTGCTCCTTGGTGAGAATTACATTGAGGAGGGACAATTTGAACGGGCAGAGGATGCCGTCAGACCGCTTGCCTCATCACCCTATTATCCTGTCCGCCTCAGCGCCCTGATGAGCAAAATTGACCAGCATAACAACCAGATAAGCAGCGCCATCAGACACTGGGAACGCGTCCTTGAACGTATCAACCCGGGGGTATCGGAACGTTTACGCTTGCGATTTCTTGAGTCCGAGCTCAACGTTCAGCAGAATTTTCACACCTATTCCACATCACACTACGTCATCAGATACGACCCGATTTTCGAGGACTCAAGGGAGCGTGTGCTAAGCCCCATTCTTGCCATTGTGGATGAGGCTCGCTTGCGCCTGAACAGACGTTTCGGCGTCAATCCATCCGGTAAAACAATCCTCCATATTTATACCCAGGACGCATTTGACTCTCTATTGAACGGGTCTTTTCGCAATCTTGAGGCATTTTTTGACGCGGAGGACGGGAAGCTGCGTATCGCCATCAAAGGGGATGCCACATCGGATATACGCCTGCTGAAACCCGCCATTTTCCATGAATATGTCCACTCCCTTTTGCATGAGATGACCTGCGGGCGCCTGAGGCTCCGCTGGCTGCATGAGGGTCTCGCAACCTATTATGAACGGGAGGAGACAGGCATAGACAGATTTACAGACATTGCCACCGCGCCCACCCCTGAACCCATTGACACAAAACACCTGATGACCGACAAGGTCACAAGAATGGATTACTACCGGTCTCGCAAGGTCGTTGAATTTCTAATCAAACGCTACAGTGAGAAAAGAATGATGGATTTTTTAAACCATATCGGGAAGGGGAAATCATTCCATAATGCTCTAACTGAGACATTCGGGATGTCGTACGAACAGCTGGCGCGGAAAGTGGCGGAGGAGGTCAGATAGACCGCGTTTTGACGGAAACGATTCCCCATGATTGCGCCAATTTGCGCAGGACATAAGTCTGCCGTGACTTCGTGATAC
>JAPLSR010000464.1 GCA_026398545.1 Candidatus Sumerlaeota bacterium
TGAAGGAAAGAAAATTCGGTAAAATCGCATTCCATAGATGCGCCGCCCACAACAACAAACCCCAAAGGTCCTTCAGGTGGGGTAAATTTGTACGGGTCTCTTAGTTTATCGCATGTGGCATTTATACCAATGAAACGAATCCTTTTATTCGGAAGACCATTGGATTTAAATGTAACATTCGAGCCAGTTATCAAAAGCCCTTTAGAATTATTTATAGCGATTACCACACCCGGCTGCAAATCAAGATCATTTGTTATATAAACATAATCGTCATTAGGATTATCCACAACGCCATGAACAATGTCATAATGGAATCCGATATCTGGACTACCATTATCCGACCAATAATCTTCCCAGTTATCGTTTCTTCGTAGACAAATAATTTCCGTCCCCGAATCTGTGATATTAACAGGACGCACAATTGTTGTTTTGCTTAATCTATCTAAATAATTTTGAGAGATGCCAATTGATGTTCCAAAATTTATTACATCTGGTGGAGGACATGGTATTATATTAGGATCAGTAAAGCAGGGGGTAAAAAGATAATAGTTACCATTTGGGGATGTTGTATATTCATCTACAGAAACTGTGGGATTTTTCTGATTGTAAGATAAAGCATTATCAATATTATTAGCAAGTCTTCCCATGCTGAGACCACGTGTCCCATCATGATTAATATAGCTTGAACCAGATAAATCTATCTCAGAACCACCATTCACACCATATCTCAAGTTTGTGTAAATATTATTTTGAATTTTCGCATTGTATTCGCCATCTTGTAGATAAATTGCATCAGCATTCTGGTACCCAGAAGAACCAAAGGTGCAATCAAAGGTGCAATTTAATGTATTGATGTTTTGAACCCCATATGAAGAAAAATAAATGGCACTATTTGTGAAATTGGAAAATAAACAATTAAAAATATCCATATCGAAATCACAATATATCCCACTCACAAGGTCTCGGAAAATGCTGTCCCGAATAATTATTTTATTAAATGATATACCCGATGATGCACCAATATAAACAGCAATCCATGCCGTATTGGCAAATTTTGCGAACTGAATCTCTGCTGTAGTATTATCATGAGGTAAATATCTAATAAAATTGATATATGGGTTTGAACCGGGGTAGGAAATCGTCTCGCCAACTGTATTGTCTGATTCCTTTGTGAAAAGAACATAATTGAACGGCGTTCCTTTGACAAGGATATTGCCTCCATCCGCTTTTAATGCAATGTAGCTTGAGGTTTTAATTATGGCGCCACCTTCAATAGCAAGTGTCTTATCTTCTCCTATAGTATATGTATCGGGCACCCAATATGTAACACCTGCCTGCCATGCCTCGCTTATCTGCACCTCACCATAGCGCACCTGATAATCCAGAATAACCGCCCCAGCGGCGCTCTTTTCCATGATATAGGAGTAAGGCACACCCTCGGCATGTTTGTATTGCTTATTTGAACGAGGTGAAACTGTGATGGATTTGTCCATCATGATGCGCTCTGTGGGCTTGGATTCAGCCCATGCCTCGGAGCGAACAAAGGCGCACAGGGCTTTCCCGGAAGCATCTTTGAATTTCAGTGCGGCAGTTGAAACGTCTCCGTAATGCTCCTCTTTCATCTGAGAGGCTACTGAGGCATTTTCAGGACTGACATCATCGATATCTGTGACAATTCGCAATTGGGTATTTCCCGAAGCAAGCCCTAAGGCTGACGGCGCGGGCAGGGCGGCGGCATTGCGGATTACCACATTCTGATGAAATGCACCCTTCTCATAAACAAACTCAAGGTCGCCGCAGGTAAAGGCGCCTTTAAATATAATCCGATTTCCATCGGCATGTCCAGCCACCGCACGCGGAACCTCAAGTAGAGCGTTTTGTTCCCCGCAAACATAATACAGGGCGCCGCCCTTCATTGTAATAGTGAGAAGTCTCTTCAGACTGGGATTCAACCTGTCACTTGTATCAGGATTGGAAATGCGGAATGGTATTGTGAATGAAATAAGGGATGATGAACTTGCATCAGGTGCGATATGCACCTTTGCGGGACCGGTTCTCATGCTCCATCCGCCCTGCGAGTCATTGACAAATTGAGCCACTGTTGGCTCCCAACGCTCCGGTCCAACTAACTCCTGCGCTTCATCCAATGCCGCATCATAGCAAAGCCCATCAGCCTTCTCGACAAGTTTGCGTGTTTCGAGTCGTGTATCACCTGTCGGCTGAAATTGAGCATCCAGCACAGGCACAGAATAAGTCCGATTAAAGATACGTGTTGTTGCATTCCGAGATTGAATATCCTCCACATCACTGACCAATGTCTTCTCAGCCGATGCACCTGATAGCAATACACCGCTCAATAAAACCAGAAATACCCATGTAAAATTACTCACTCTCATCGTAATATACCTCCATGAATCTTTAAAGGAATAAACATATAAGAATATAAGGAATAGAGCTTCTTAATTCTGTCAAGAACAAAATTAAGAAAATTTAATAAGTGGGCGTATATTGACTCCAACCTTTTTCTTTATTCTGGTAACGAAATCAAGATGCGTCCGATTTGAAATTATGATAAATTTTGATTTTTAAGGAAAGAAACTGTCTCTTCGGGGGTGCGTGCGAGCCAGATGAAACCACCAAAAATATTACCAGGCTTTGAGTTGACACCACATGCGGGCTCACACATCTCACTCTTTATCAAATTCACGACGGGGAGCCAGTAATCTCCCAGAAGAATGATAGGTTTGGGATGGTCGATATGTTTGTTCACACGTTCCCATGCCATGGAGAGTTCAATCAGTGTGCCTGTGGCGCCAGGGAGCGCAATATATCCATCGCCAAGTTCCATCAGTTTTTTTAATCTCTGGAAGAGGTCGGGCATGGTGTGTGTTTCTTTAATGTAAGGATTTGGAGGACCCCATGATTGGACGATGACTCCAATAGTTTTTGCGCCAGCCTCAAAGGCGCCCTTTGCGCCAGCCTCCATTGTCCCGCCATATCCGCCCGAGACATGTGTAAAGTTTGCCTTTCCGAGCAAGAATCCCAGCTCATAAGCGGTTTTGTAAAGCGGGGTCTCCCGTCCGGCAGTCCCGCTCCCGAATACGGTTATACATTTAAACATTTTGACCCGTAATCTCCTTCAATTTTGCCGAGAGGAGTTTGAAGTCTCTCTCTACATCCGGCAACTGGATGGGATTGCGGAGCAGAGCGGCGGGGTGCAGTGTTGGTATCAGAAGGATGCCATGATAGGGGAAAAAGCGCCCCCTCAGGGTGTTGATGCCTGCGTTGGTGCGTAGCAGGATGTGGGTTGCAAGCCTTCCTAAGGCGCAAATGACAAGGGGTTTCAGGATATCAATCTGTTTCAAGAGATATGGTTCGCAGGCGAGTATTTCATCCGGCAGGGGTTCGCGGTTCTCCGGCGGGCGGCACTTCATCACATTGCAGATGAAGACCTCCTGGCGCATCAGACCGATGCCGGCAAGGAGTCGTTCCAGAAGTTTGCCGGCGCGCCCCACAAAAGGAAGCCCCTGCTGGTCTTCGTGGTATCCGGGCGCCTCGCCAACAAAGACCACTCGCGTCAACGGATGACCATCACCCGGGACGGTATTTATGCGTCCCAGGGAAAGGCGACAACTTGTGCAGACGGCGATAGAGTCCGCCACCTTTTTCAGCGCCTCAACCTTTGATGCCATCTCTGTGGGGTGGGATTTGGGGGAAGTATGGGACGCCTGTTTCTCCGCAGGGGCTCTCCGCCTCTTTTTCTCTTCAAGGAGAATGAAATCCGATTCCTTTAAAAAGTTAATATAACCTTTTAAGTTTCTTATGACTTCGTGCAAAGGCATTTTGACACCATCGCTCCGGGTTTCTAAGAGCCCCAAAAAAAGAAATTTATTCACCACAGAGTCACAGAGTGCACAGAGAGTTTCCAATATTCTCTTTGTTTTATTATCCTCTGTGTCCTCCGTGTCCGCCTGAGGCGGATGGTGAATCCCATATTTTTAAATATTCTAAATGTATATGCTATAAAGGGTAATTATGCATTAATACCTTGCGATTCATCTTCTGTGTTTCAGACCCTCCTTTATCAGATCCTCCGTGGATGCGTCCCCTCCCAGGAGGTGAGAGGCGGTCAGGACGGCCTTTTCCGCATGAGGGGGTTTAACGCCAAGGGCAACGAGTGCCGAGATGGCATCCTCAAGAGGGCTGCCGGTGGAAGGGATTCTAACATGGGAAGTCTCTTGTTTCAGTCGCAGAAAGGCGTTCAGTTTGTCCTTCAGTTCCACGCAGAGACGCTCGGCGGTCTTTTTACCGATTCCGGGCAGGGTAACCAGCTTCTGGATATCATGGGAGGCGATGGCAGTGGCGAATTCCTCAATTGGCATGCCGGAAAGGATATGAAGACTGAGTTTGGGACCGATACCGCTGGTATTTATGAGTATATTGAAAATGTCCCTCTCCTCACTTGTTGCAAAGCCAAAAAGTAAAAGGGTGTCTTCTCTGACATATAAATATGTGAAAAGTCCGCATTCTTCACCATTATCGGGAAGGGCATCATATGTGGCGAGAGAGATTTCCAGACCAAAACCAATGCCTCCTGTCATCACAACAATATGATTGGGTTCTTTGGAGAGAAGCGAACCTTTTAAAAATTCAATCATAAGAAAAAAGACCTCCGGATAGAATTGGACAAAACCTGCTTTTATATGTGTTATAAAGGGGTTTATTTTCAACTGTAAAGAGACAAAAAAAATAATTTAAAAATTAAAAATTCCCCTTGACGCTCCCCAGAGCCCTATTATAAAAAAATACGCTTTTTTTGTCAGTGAAAGAGAAAGTTGTAAAAAACTTAGTCAATATTCTGGTGTTCCCTCGCACCGGGACGGAGCGCTAAAGCTCTCCGCGAGCCCAATATTGGCCTCTGTGAACAGGAAGGCGGTGAAGCCTCAGGCATTCACCCCGCCTGAATGAAGATGAGGGCGACTTCGCTGGTCAGTTGAGCCACGCGATCCAATCGTTATAAAAAACAGGATATCAGCGACTCGCACAGAACGAAAGGGGAATCACTATGGCTAAGGAGAAATTTGCACGGACAAAACCGCATATCAATGTGGGCACAATCGGTCACATCGACCATGGCAAGACGTGTCTCACCTCCGCTATCACGAGGGTGTGCGCAGATAAGGGTCTGGGGCAGTTTGTCACGTAT
>JAPLSR010000227.1 GCA_026398545.1 Candidatus Sumerlaeota bacterium
GGAATCATAGACCAGGCTTTACTGGTTGATCATGTCGAATACAAAAACCAGCTGCGGCTCTATGAGGAAATCCACTGGATGAAAGGATCGGCAGCCGAGATGCATGGACCGGCGGTTGCCTCCATCGCCGCAGGCAAGACCGTCGGAGTGGCCCCGCAGGCTGATCTGTATTATATCGCGGAATGGCATGGCCGAATGACGGGGATAGGCGGCTTTGAGTTCGAACTCACACCTCTCGCACAAGCGATTGACCGGTTGGTCGCGATAAACAAAACACTGCCTCGAGAACGCAGGATCAGGGTTATCTCAATCTCACTGGGTATCAACCCGCGGATGGCGGGATTCGCTCTGGTCAAGCAAGCCATCGCGAATGCTGAGAGGGAAGGCATCTACACAGTTTACGTGGAGAGCGAACCTTTCACAGGTCTCGGCAGGGAACCCCTCGCTGACCCGGACCGGTTCGATTCCTACTGTCCCGGTCAGCTCTGGGTTCGTTGGTGGAAAAACTATACCACTAATCTGATGGTTCCGATGGACTCCCGTTGCACTGCTGCCCCCAACGGCGGCTCCAGCTATGCCTTTTACCGCTCTGGCGGAGTGAGCTGGACTGTGCCATGGATTGCGGGTCTATACGCGCTCGCATGCCAGGTCAAGCCGGACATTACCCCCAAGGAGTTCTGGGAGGTGGCACGCAAGACAAGCGTCGAGGCGCGCGCCACGCTAAATGGTGCCGATGTAAAGTTCGGTCACATCATCAATCCGCAGGCGCTCCTCGATGCCTTGCGGTGAAGAAGGGATTAAATATCAGGGTTAAGGGTTTCAGAGTTTAAGGGTTTCAGAGTTTAAGGGTTTCACAGTTTAAGAGTTTAAAAGAGGGGGGCGTGATTTGTCGAATCGAGTTGAGAGATTTGAAGATTTGAATGTTTATCAGGAAGCGAGGTTATTAACCGGCAAAGTATATGATATAACAAAAGTTGGGAAGTTTGCAAAAGATTTCGGGCTTGTTGACTATATACGGCGCGCCGTAGTTTCAATAATGTCAAATATTGCTGAAGGATTTGAGCGGGGCGCAAATAAAGAGTTCATTCAGTATCTTTATTATTCAAAGGGTTCCTGCGGCGAAGTCAGGTCTCATCTGAATGTCGCCTTCGGACAAGGTTATATTGATAAACAACAATATGACGACCTATACAACAGATGTTGTTCCATAAGTTCAATGCTGGCGCATTTCATCAATTATCTCTCAACATCAAAAATAAAAGGCATCAAATTCAAACACGATTAACCCTTGAACTCTGAAACCCTGAAACATTTATATTGTCGATACGCCGGTGAAATGGAAGTCGGCGATGCGCAGGGCGGGGGCGGTGGCGGCGCCGAAGTAGGCGGCAAGACAGCGTCGCTCCGCGCCGATGGCTTCCACGTTGCTGAAGGCTTCAAGCAGGCTCTGCGTGAAGCGCAGGTTGCGGATGGGCTTCGTCAGGCGTCCGTTTTCTATCAGAAATGTGCCGTCCTTCGTCATGCCGGTCATGACTGTTGAGACCGGCTCCAAGATGCCCGGGTAGTGGATTTTGGTCACGTAAATGCCGCGCTCAACATTAGCGATAATTTGTTCTTCCGAAGTCTTGCCCGGCGCCATGAAGAGATTCAGGGCAAAGGGACCCATGGCATTGGGCGCGGGGAGGGCGTGTCCCGTATTCTTGACGCCCATCTTTGCGGCGGTGCGGGAATCGTGGACAAGTCCTGCCGCTACGCCGTTTTTGATAAAATAAACCTTTTTCTTGGGGACGCCCTCATAATCAAACGCCCGCGGCACGCCGTCGGGAGCAAGCCCGTCATCGTAGATGGTAACGCCGCGCGCGGCGACTTTTTTGTCCATGAGTTTGTTCATGAAGGAACGCTTCTCAATGAATGCCTTTGCGCTGAAGCCCATATAGGCGAGAAATTTCACAATCATTGCCGCCGCATAAGGCGAAAGCACAACTGTCCATTCGCCCGGTTCGACGGCAAGCGGTTCCCCTTTGTATAAACATTTTTGAATGGCTTCTTCAGCTAGTTGCTCAACTGGCATCTCGTTGATGTCGCTGCCAACCCAGTATGAATATCCCGAAAATTGCCCATTGGACATGACGAGGTTCAGTTCCGCCGTTGTGGAATGTTGAAGGCTCTTAACGCCGTTTGAATTTGATATATGGAGCAGGATTGTTTTGGTTGCGAGGGCGCCGGCTGCTTCCATTTTGTGCTGTCTGGCGAGGCGAATGATTTTTTTGACGATTGAGGCGCGCCTTGCCGGGGTGCATTTTTCCGTGGCGGGAGAGACGGTCTGAAAATTGATGTGCCTGCCGTGCGGTAATCCGGGAAAGGTTTTATCGGGTTTTTGCGCAAGGGCAATTTTTATCGCCGTCTGAAAGGCGTCACGCATTGCCCCTGCATTTTCGATGCCGTTCGTTGTGAACGTCCCCTCGCGTCCATCCTTGATAATTCGGATTTGCGCTTCAGAACTTTCGCCCGCCATATTCTGATGGATATAATTCTGCGTGAAACGAGTCAGGGCATGTTGGGAGAAAGTTAAAATGTTTTCCCATTCATCGAATAATTTTCCCATGTTTTGACCTCTACGTGAGTTTTTTATCATATATGCGATAACGCTTGGAGAGCCGCGCGCCCATATTTTCCGCCGCACGGTTCATGAGGAAATTATCCTCCAGCACCCAGCCGAGTTCCGCCTCCGGGTATCCGATGGCGGGCGACGCCTGTGCAATTTTAGCGTAGAAAACGAGGTCAAGACCAGCCTTCCGGTGTTCCTTGATGACCCCCATTGTTATAATGCGTATGCGGCGAATTTTCCGCCTCCAGTAAAGCGCCTTGAGAATCCCGAAGGGGAATAAGCCTCCATTCATCTTTTTCAAGACAAGATTGAAGTCAGGGAGGCAGAGGATAAATCCCACCGGCTCGCCTCTTTGTTCGGCGATGTATATGAGACGGGGGTCTGCAATGGGTTTCATCTCATGTGCCATGAAGGCAAATTCGGCATCCGTCATGGGGACAAAGCCCCAGTTCTTCTCCCATGCGGAGTTGTAAATGTTCTGGACTGCCCGGATTTCCTTTTCAAGATGGTGGAAGTCCAGCTGACGGAGGATGATATCCGAGCGCTCCTGTGCGCGTTGTGCCACCTTGCCGATTCTGTCATGGGAAAACATTTCGCTTTCAAGATGGTAACACAAGAGGTCTTTAGCCTTCGAGAATCCCGACCCCTCAATCAACTTCTCATAATAGGGGAAATTGTATGGCATCATGATGTAGGGCATCTCATCGAAGGCATTGAGGAGGAGCCCGCAGGTTTCGTTTGTGGAGAAGTTCATGGGTCCGCGGAGGGTGTCCATCCCGCTGGAGCGGACAAACTCCCCGGCAGTCTGAAAGAGGGCGGATGCCGCCTCTTGCGACTCAATGCAGTCAAAAAATCCAAAAAACCCAACCCTGTCATTATGAAACCTGTTATGGTTGTGGTTGATATGTGCTGAGATACGCCCAACGATGTGTCCTGCATCCTCCGCAAGAAAGCGCCCGACTTCGGCGTGTTCATGGAAGGGGTGTTTCCCCGGCGTTAAAAGCCTTTTCTCATCCGCAATCAGGTTTGGCACCCAGAATGGATTTCCCCGATACAGTTCAAAGGGGAAAATGACAAATTGGTGGAGGTCTTTTTCTGATACAACAGATCGGATTGAGAGCGTCATGGTTCAGAAGGTCAGACTTAAAGTTCAGAGATTGATGGGTGGAATTCCAATATCATCCTTCCGCCATCATACGTGTTTTGTCAACAGTCCAAGTTCCTTTGCGCCCTTGTTAATTATCCTGAGTGCCCGGTCAAGCTGCTTATCTGTGTGGGTTGCCATGACGCTTATCCTTATGAGCGCCTGATTGGGCGGGACAGCGGGGCTGACTATGGGGTTGACGAATATACCCGCATCGTGCAGATAGCGCCAGAATCTGAAGACGTCCATGTTGTCCCCGATGATGAGCGGGATTATGGGTGTTTCGGAGAGACCGGTGTCAAACCCCATGTCCTTGAGGGTGTTCAGCATCTTATATGCATTGTGCCAGAGTTTCTCACGGCGCTCAGGTTCCTTCTCAATGATATCGATAGACGTAAGGACGGCGGCGGCGCAGGCGGGCGTCGGGCTGGCGCTGAATATCATGGCGCGTGAGTGGTGTTTCAGGTATTCAATCACAGTGCTTGAGGAGGCGACAAATCCACCAATGGAGGCGAACGATTTGGAAAATGTCCCCATGATGATGTCCACCCTGTCCGTCAGTCCAAAGTGGTCGGCTGTGCCATTGCCGCGTTTCCCCAGCACGCCGATGGAGTGGGCATCATCCACCATTACAGCCGCTCCATACCTCTGTGCCGCCTCGACAATCTGGGGCAGCCTTGCAATATCACCCTCCATGCTGTAAACGCCGTCCACCACGATGAGTTTGCCGCCCGGTTCGCAACCTTTCAGCTTGCCTTCCAAACTTTCAGGGTTGTTGTGTCCGAATTTGACAATCTTTCCGAACCCGAGGCGGCAGCCATCAATGATGCTTGCATGGTCGCACTTGTCTATAAAGACGAAATCATCCTTGCCGACAAGGGCTGATATAGTTCCCAGATTGGTCTGGAATCCGGTGGTAAAGACAAGGGCGGACTCCTTGTCGCAGAACTGGGCAAGGCGTTCCTCCAGCTTGATGTGGATATCCAGCGTGCCGTTCAGGAAGCGGGAGCCGGCACAGCCGCTTCCATATTTTTCCGTGGCTTCAATGGCTGCCTTTTTAACGCGCGGGTCATTGGTGAGACCCATATAGCTATTGGAACCGAGCATCAACATACGCTTTTTGCCAATGATGACCTCGGTGTCCTGGGCGGAACATATCATGCGAAAATATGGATAGAGCCCTGCCCTCTTTGCCTCGAGCGAAGTTGTGAATTTTCTGCATTTGTCAAATATCTGCAGAGTGTTTTCCTTGCCATCATGTTCTGACATAATGCGCTGCCTTTCATCGATTATAGGTCAAACAAAACGGGTTC
>JAPLSR010000408.1 GCA_026398545.1 Candidatus Sumerlaeota bacterium
CGAGTGACCGTCCGGAGCCACCGCCAGCTCTTTCTCCAGCTGGATGGCGAACCCGTTCCGCACAGGGCAGGCGAAGATATCATCTTTGAGGTTCTGCCCCGCGCCGCCGCATTTCTTGTCCCCATGACGGAGGTGTAAAACTACTTGACATGTATAGAAAAACCATCATAATGAACTATAAATATGATGGGAGACTTGCACGTTCGGATTTCAGAATTTGTATCTCCGCCATGAAGGATAAGGGGCGTTAAAAATGGGCGACCCTTCCAATCTTTTTGCACAGGGAAATACATACCTGGTTCTCTACCTTGGTAATGACGAGGGATTTATCAAGAAATTTATACAACCCCCCGCTCAAAGAGACCCTGTCCAACTGGAATTCTCCTACGAGACCAACAGCTTCAAGCTCTACCGTCATCTGGAGGGAGGACGTCTCAGCCTTATTCTTCTGGATTTAACAAGCGACGTGCGCAGTGGCGGACTCGACCGTCTTGCAGCCCTTTCCGAAATGATGCCCGAAATTCCGATTGTAGCCCTGATTCAACGCGATGATGCGGGCATGATGGACGACATCTTTTTCAAGGGCGCGCAGGACTGTTTGATAAGAGAGGAATTCGACTGGACGATGCTCCTGTATCTTGCGCACAACATCATCCGGCGATGGCGCGCCCAGGCGACCTTGCGCAGCAGGAAGGATGAACTCACCGGATTGCGCCAGGAATACCAGGCACTTCTCAGAAGCACACCCAACGGACTCTGCATGGTCAATCCGGACTGGTCAATACGCTGGGCGAACCGTGCAATGACGCGCTTTTTTGACCCTGAGGCACGTCATACACAGGAGCTGGTGGGAAACTCTTTGCAAATATTTTTTGAGAGCCAGGCAGACTTTGAACAGTATTGCGCCCTGGCGCGACGGGCTGTTCGCTCACAGGGTATAGATGTGCGGGAGTGGAAGCTCCGCCGTCTGGACGGCTCCCCCGCCTTTGCCCAGCTCTCTATTGTGCGCCTTGACCCGTCCCAGACCGACCCCGGTTACACCGTTACACTCACCGATGTCACGGAGTCCAGACGCGCCAATGAACAGCTCCGCCAGACCAAGGAGGACCTGCAAACTATTTATGATGGTATGGTGGATGGACTGGTCATTGTGGATTCCGAAAACCACCACATCCTCCACGTCAATGCCGCCATGTGCGGACTCCTCGGTTACACGGAGGCGGAACTGTGCAAGATGCGCATCGAAAATCTCCATCCACCCGAAGAAATTCCCCGTGTCCTGAAGATGTATGAAAAAATCCTCCAGGGAAAAGTGGACTCCCTGCACGGACTTGCCTGTCTGCACAAGGATGGCTCCATCCACCATGTGGACATCGTTGCCCGTCTGATTCATTATGATGATAAAATCTGCGTTATTGGATTCTTACGCGATGCCAAAGAGCGCATGATGATGGAATCTCTGCCTGAGGCGGACTCGGGCAGGCGCCCGGTGGAGGAATTAATACAGAAGGAAAGCCCCGAAGTCCTCAGCCACGCTGTGAACAACATCGCCAACTGCATGAAGAACCTGCTTGCCATCTTCAGCAGCGGACTCTCCCTTGTCGCCACCGCACAGGAGGGTAGAAAATGGGACCTCGTGAGAAAAGGGCAGGAGATGCTCAACAGAAGCGCCCAGCGGCTCCACCTTCTCCTTATGAACATGCTGGATTATACAGGCGTGCCCAGCCCATCTGAGGAGGAGACAGACATCCCAACTCTCTTTGAGGAAGTCATGAAGTCTCTGAAGCAGCACTTAGTCAAAAAGAATATCCGGTTCACCTGTGAGGTGGAACAGAACGCGGAGACTCACCGTCTCGATGCCCAGCGGCTCTTCCGCGCCCTTTTGAACTTGGGCGTAAACTCAATTGACGCCATGCCAAAGGGTGGAAAGCTTCGCCTTGCCGCCCGTCTGACAAAACAGGGCGACCCGTTGTTATCCGCCTCAGGCGGACTGAAACTCCCCGGCACGACAGATACACCCCCCTCCTCCCTCCTGATGATTGAGGTGGAGGATAAGGGCGCCGGCATCCCTGAGGGAATGAGGGAGAAAATATTTACCCCATTTTTCACAACGAAGGGCGCCTTAGGAATAGGGCTCGGACTCACATGCGTCAAAAAGTTTATTGATAACGCGGGGGGTGCAATCACCGTCCTGTCCCAGGAGGGTCACGGAACAACCATCCGGATATTTCTCCCCTGACATGCACGGGGGATGAAAAATTCCTTGAACCTGTCTGAACGCGCCGTTATTGATAGGCGCGTATTTTTTTGACACGCCCGGAAAATAGATGATGGATTTTCACAAATTCGATGATGATATCCTCTCGCCCTTCCGTGTGGAGAAGGAACGGCAGGATGAGGAAACTCTCCGCCCCAGAAAAACGGATGAGTTCGTGGGACAAAGACCGGTGGTTGACCAGCTGAAACTCTTCATCTCCGCCGCCAGACAGAGGCGCGAATCCCTTGACCATGTCCTGCTCTATGGACCGCCCGGACTCGGTAAAACCACCCTTGCGCATATTATAGCCAATGAAATGGACGTGGATATCAAATGCACATCCGGACCGGTTCTTGAACGCAAGGATGACCTCGCCGCCATTCTCACCGCCCTCAAGGATGGCGACGTCCTGTTCGTTGACGAGGTTCATCGCCTGAGCCGCATTGTGGAGGAGTGTCTATATCCCGCAATGGAGGATTTCAGGCTCGATATCATCATTGGCGAAGGACCCCACGCAAGGAGCATCCAGCTCGACCTCCCCCGCTTCACCCTGATTGGCGCCACAACGCGAGCCGGCATGCTGACCTCGCCCCTGCGCACCCGTTTCGGAATCACCTGCCGCCTACAGTTTTACACCTCCGAGGAGATGTTTGAGATTGTCCGGCGCAATTCACGAATCCTGAAGGTGGAATGCGATGATGAGGGCGGATGGGAGATTGCGCGCCGCTCCCGTGGCACCCCGCGCATCACCAACCGCCTGCTTCGCCGCGTGCGGGATTATACTCAGGTTCGCGGTGATGGCAGGATAAACGGGCAGGTTGCGCGCGACGCCCTTGCCATGTTCGAGGTGGATAATCTTGGGCTGGATATCATGGACAGGATGTATCTCACTACCATCATGGACAAGTTTGGCGGCGGACCTGTGGGACTTAACACTATTGGTGTGGCGCTTGGTGAGGACACGGAGACTATTGAGGATATCTTTGAGCCGTTTTTAATCCAGATTGGATTTTTAAACCGAACGCCGCGGGGGCGTGTCGTGACACCGCTCGCTTATAACCATTTCGGGCGGCGCCCGTCCAGCTCCGCCTCCCCCGACCTCTTTACGTCATGATTCTCTGCCCCCCCTTGCGGTTATAAACCACGAAGGCACAAAGGCGCAAAGGGTTTGAACATTTTTGGGGGACTTAAGATTCAAGCGAGGATGCGGGCGGCATCGCGCATGATTTCCCCGATGGCAAGCCCCTGTGGACAAACGCGCTCCGCGGGCGAATAATCCAGTCTCGCCATCTTTAAACGCACCGTCTCCGGCAGCATGGAAAAATGTCCTCTCGCAAGTTCCGGCTCCCCATAGGTTCTGTAATACATCATGTATCTCATGACATCGGCAATATGGATATCCCCGCCCATGGCGCCATTGCAGAGGGAGACGCAACCGGCGCAATAGCCGTTGCAGGTGCTCTCGGCGTAAGTCCTGAGCGCATTCAGGTCGCTCAGTTCCAGTTTGGTTTTGTCCATAGCGGCGGCGACGTTGGCTTGCAGGGTGGAGAGGTTATTAATCTGGGAGCAGATAGTGGCAATCATGGAGTTCTCCCAGATTGCCTTGAGTTTTGCCTGCTGGGGCGAGAAGCCCTTCTGGATAAAGCGACCGGCGAGTTTGAGTTCCGCCTCAGAATCAGTCTTCACCGGTCCGCCGCCCTGACTCTTCATGGCAGTTAAGCCGATGCCCGCCTTGTGGCACGCCTCGACAGCCTTCTTCATGTCATCCTTGTGCATGATGTGGTAATTGTATGTCATCATGATGCCATCAACCCATCCGAGGCTTGAGGCGTGCTGGAGGTGCTGTGCCATGCCCTGATGGGAGCTGAATCCGAAGAATTTTATTTTGCCCTCCTTTTTCATCTTTTCAGCCCATGCCTTCAACTCAGGGGAGAGTTCGTTCGCATCATTCAGGCTGTGGATGAAATAGAGGTCGATATAGTCAGTCTTCATGCGTTCGAAAGAGGATTTAAGATTTTTAGACAGCCCATCGGGGTCTCTGGAGTCTGCCTTGGTTACGAGGAATATTTTTTTGCGCGCATCGGGAAATTTTTCGAAGAACTGTCCGATGCCGATTTCGCTGTTTCCGCCGGCGTAACCATAAGCGGTGTCCCAGTAGGTGACGTTGTGCTGGAGATTCACCCTTAAGATAAGCTGATTTTCGGTGATGTCGAACATTAGCCCGTT
>JAPLSR010000037.1 GCA_026398545.1 Candidatus Sumerlaeota bacterium
GCTGAGATATGATGCGGATGCAATTACAATGATGGACTTGAGCGCTTCCGGATAAAGGACACACCACTCAAGAACCTCCATGCCGCCCATCGAACCGCCGACAACAGTTGCAAGTTTTGGAATCCCAAGGTGGTCGATGAGTTTTTTCTGAAGCCGCACCATGTCGGTTATGGTGAAGGGTGGGAAATCCAGTCCATAAGGGCGTCCCGTATCAGGGTTAATTGAACCAGGTCCGGTCGTCCCCATGCACCCTCCAAGACAATTGGAACAGATGACGAAATAGATATCTGTATCAAATGCCTTTCCCGGTCCGACCATGGTGTCCCACCATCCGGGCTTCCTGTCCTCCGGCGAGTGGTATCCGGCAACGTGGGCATCACCGGTGAGGGCATGAATCACAAGAATGGCGTTATCATGCGTTTCATTCAGACTGCCATAAGTCTCATAAGCCACGCAAACGCCTTTCAACTCACGTCCGCATTCAAGCAGAAAGGGTTCCTCAAGATTATAACAAAGAGTCTTTACAATTCCAACCGAATTGGATGGTAACATGAATTCTTCCCCACCATTATATTGTCAGCGATGGACGCATATATGGATATAGATGTCTCCTCACATGGCTTGGAAATTTATGAGCATGTTGGGACGCTCTCAAAATTCTTTAAAGGAGTGAAGTATTTCCTGCAAACGCTCCTGTGCATTACTGGAGGAACCGGTTTTCTCCATTTCCTTCTGAATCTCCCGGAGTTCCCTTTCCATGCGCTGGCGAAACTCCATTTCCCTCCTTCGCTTCGCTTTTAACCGTTGATTCTCCAGCCTGTAAACCTTGGAGCGGTCTATGCCCTTCAATACGATATATTCCACAAGAACAACCATCAGAAGGAGAAAGGAATAGGGACTGTAAAGCAGGCTCACGAAGATATCGATATCATTTGTTATGAGCAAAAGGATACTGCTTATTATCAGAGCCACCAGAAATACTATCACCACGATATATGGAGTACCAAGATTTTTCATAGTTCATTATTCCAGATTTATTCACTTGAGAAATATGTAAATATTATAATACCGGTGTTTAACCGACGTCAAGGCACGTTTGCACAATACCCTGCGCCGAAAAAGGGGATAAATTCCACCTCCCCTTCTTCCCGTGATAATGCCTGTGGTTTTTGAATGAATCGCTCAGCCGGAGAAATGCTTGATTAATGTGGGGACAATCTCTTTAAAATCACCAATGATGCCGTATGTGGCAAGTTTGAAAATGGGTGCCTGAGGGTCTTTATTAACTGCAACTATATAATCGGATGACCTCATCCCGACAAGATGCTGCACCGCGCCAGATATGCCTACGGCAATATAAAGTTTCGGACAAACCGTTTTCCCTGTCTGTCCCACCTGATGTGAATAAGAAATCCAGCCGGCATCCACTGCGGCGCGGGAAGAACCGACCGCCCCGCCAAGCGCCTTTGCCAGCTCGCGTATCATGTCAAAATATTTCGGGTCGCCCAGTCCGCGCCCGCCTGAGACAATGATATCCGCCTCGGCGAGATTCACCGTCTCCTCAATCTCCTCAATACGCTCAATGAACCTTGTCCGCGGCTTTTTCGCCTTTTCAGGTATCGGCGCCTCAATCACCTCGCCACTCGCCGAAGTCCGGCGCTCTGCGGGTCTCATTACCTTGTGCCGCACGGTTGCAATCTGCGGGCGATGGCGGTATGTGGCAATTGTGGCGAAGATGTTGCCGCCGAAGGCGGGACGAGTCTGGAGAAGATTCCCCTTTTCGGGGTCAATGGCAAAGCTGGTGCAATCTGCCGTAAGACCGGTTTCCATCTTCACCGCCACCTGAGGAATGAAGGAGCGTCCAATATTCGTGGCGCCGCATAGAAAAATCTCAGGTCTGTATTGACGGACCAGCTCCGCCACGCACTCGGAGTATGGGTCATCCTGAAAGTGTTCCAGGACCGGGTCATCCATTACATAAACCCTGTCCGCACCGTAATACAATAGGTCATGCGCCAGTTCCTTCACATTATGTCCGAGAAGGACGGCGCAGAGTTCCTGCTTTCGCGTATCAGCGAGAATGCGTCCCGCCCCGAGGAGTTCATACGTCACGCTTTGAATCTTTCCCATGCGTTGCTCGGCAAAAATCCACACACCGCGGTATTGCGTGATATCCAGCGCCTTTTCCTCCACCGGTTTATCCTTTGTGCGGACGATTGCCTGCATGGGACAGGCATCCACGCACGCCCCGCAGATGGTGCATTTTTCCTCAAGAATGACTGCCTTGTCATCCCGCATTTCAATTGCGGCGAACGGGCATGAAGGAAGGCATATCTGGCAACCTGTGCATTGCTCCGGGTCAACATATATAATCATAGGGCGAAACCTGCTTCCTTGAGTTTTGACTTGAGATTCCGGGCGATTTCATCAGGGTTGTCGCCGGCAATCATCTCCCCTTCCCTGCGGATTTCGGGCGTGAAGACCTTTATGACCTGCGTGGGAGAGCCGGTGAGACCAAGCCGCTCCTTTTTCACGTTCATGTCACACGCCTTCAGGGCAATCGGCTCATATTTGCGCGCGCGTATCTTGCCCTTGAGAGAAGGTAGACGCGGCTCGTTTATCTCCTTCACAACCGTCAGCAGTGCGGGCAACTGGAGTTCAATCACATCATAGCCGTATTCCATCATCCTATGCACGCGCACCGTTCCGTTTTCAATTCTTTCAATCTTCTTAATAAAAGCTACAAACGGAATGTTCAGACATTCCGCAATGCCGGGTCCGACCTGAGCAGTGTCCCCGTCACTCGCCTGCTTTCCGCAGATGATGAGGTCGAAACCTCCGAGCTTCATTATGGCTCGCGAGAGGGAATAGGAGGTGGCAAGTGTGTCAGAACCCGCAAAGGCGAGGTCGCTGAGAAGAACCGCATCATCCACTCCCAGTGAGATACATTCACGAAGCGCCTCCTTCGCCTGTGGCGGACCCATTGTGAGTACCGTTACCTTTCCGCCGAACCGCTCCCTCAGCCGCAGTCCCTCCTCAATGGCATACATGTCAAACGGATTTATGATGCTGGGGACGCCCTCGCGGATAAGGGTGCCTGTTTCAGGATTGATCCTTACTTCCGTGGTTTCGGGCACCTGTTTAATGCAGACTATGATATTCATAAAAATTGGCTCCATATTATTCTAAGAAAGGAAAAACTTTTATGTTCCTAATCAGGTGCGCCAGGCAATGCAAGGGCAAAATACAAATACAGCTAATCAATCACATTAATATCAATGATTCATATTAATAAAATTTACTCGTAGATAATACAAAACACACCGAAGAGAAATTTCTCGCTTTTTTTTGCGGGATAAAAATGGTTGACATCAGTTGGGGACTCTATGTAAAGACTTTTTCGTCATTTGTGCGGTGGGATGGCCGAGTGGATTAAGGCGGCGGTCCTGAAAACCGTTGAACGAAAGTTCCGGGGGTTCGAATCCCTCTCCCACCGCCATGTTATTTTAGTACCGCCATTTTTTTACCCATACTCCACTCTCCGCACACGCAGGGCAATCACCGCCGGCTTTTCCTGTATGCGCGGATTGTATTCAAACCAGTAGTGGTTCTCCTTCACCATGCTGAGTTTCAGGAAGTAGGAACCGGCAGCGTCAGGTGCGGTAAGGGTGGTCTCAATCGTGATTTCTTCGCCTGGTGCAAGCGGCTTAGGGAGATGTATCCTGCCCATCTCATATTTCAGTTTTTCGAAGCTATCAAGGAGTTTAACACCGACACGAATGCTTCCGTCATCCCCGTGTTCCGCTCGCCAAGTCTCTCTCCCCAGGGCATTTCTCACCCGGCATCTGAGATGAAATTCCTGCGCTGGATATAACTTTAAGGGCGAGATTGTAACATCAGTAATCATAACGGGATGCTTGGACGCCTTCCCCCGCTCAAAGGCGCTTTGCGGAATCCAGTCCGCATAATCCTCATGCGCCGGTATATACGGGGTCGCTACCCGGAAAACATCCACCCCCAGCTTTTTGACTGTAGATTTGATTATCTTGAGCCGCTTCTCATTGAACCGGAAGATGAGATTCTGCCACACAATCCTTGGATAAACACTTTTCACCGATTGGCGGAATCGGATGAGTCGCCCCAGATTATCAA
>JAPLSR010000150.1 GCA_026398545.1 Candidatus Sumerlaeota bacterium
CCGCCTACGAAGATATTCCCCTTTGCCACAGGACCATAAGTGCCAAAGATGCCATTGAGTAATTCACTTGCGCCGGAGCCCTGCAATCCCGCAATTCCGAGGATTTCACCTTTGCGGACGGAAAAGGAGACGCCATCAACCAGTTTGCGTCTCCCATGCATATCCGATATTCCAAGATTTTCCACCCGCAGTAATTCCTGATTGTCCGGACGCCGATGGCGTGGTATTTGCTCGCTTAATTCCCTGCCGACCATGTAACGGATGAGGTCGCTCCGAGTCATTTCAGAAATTGGCGCGGAATTAATAAACCGTCCGTCACGCAAGACAGTGATGCGGTCGCCTATCTGATATATTTCCTCCATCTTGTGGGTAATGTAAATAACAGCATGACGCTTTGATTTCAGAGAGAGAATTGTCTCAAACAGCCTTTTCACCTCAGGCTCGGTCAATGCGCTCGTTGGCTCATCCATGATGATGATGCGGGAATCCATCGAGAGCGCCTTGGTGATTTCAATCATCTGCTGGATGGAAATGGGATATTCCTCAACCGGCTGTTTGACATCCACATTGTTCACACCCAGAGATTGCAGGATGTTGCGTCCTGCGGCTTTCTGGGCAGTAAAATCCACCCAGCCCAGCCTTCCCCGCTTTTCGCGACCCAGGAAGATGTTATCCGAAACGCTCATGGAGGGGACAAGCGATAATTCCTGATGAATGGCGGAAATTCCATGAATGGCGGCATCCTGCGGTGATGAAAACCGCACCGGACGACCTTCCATTTCAATGCTTCCCTCATAATCCGTATGAACACCGCAGAGTATTTTAATGAGCGTGCTTTTGCCTGCGCCATTTTCCCCCGCCAGAATATGCACCTCCCCCGGACGCAAATCAAAATCCACTCCCGAAAGGGCGGTGGTTCCATCAAAGCGTTTTGTAATGCCCCGCATCCTGAGAATTGGCGAATTCGTCGTCATGGAATCAACCCGGAATCATGCCGATTGAGACTGGAAGTCTATTCTCACTCTAAAGCGCCCCATTGTTATTTATCTTCACAGACAAATTTGACGGCGTCAGCCAACACATTACCATTGGCGTCGTTGCTTGTCATAACATACCCGGAATAACCTTTTTTAAAATAGAACTCGCCCAGCGGGTTCCATTTGCCAAAATTTGTCTTCAGATTGACGGTGAATCTATCCATCCCCTTTTTATGCTTGATTATGAATGGGGCATTGGAGGCATGGTCGTTCACAGGGTCTGCGCCATACCAGATATAAACGGTATATTTCCCCGACCGGGGGAATTCGGGACGCCAGAATGCTTTAGACCTGCCATCGCCCTTCTGCGCCCAATGGACATTACCCGCATAGTCCTGCCCGCCTGAGCCAATAATCCAGTCTCCTTCCGTGGTGAAATAGCTCGCCACATCACGGTTATCAACAAGGAGAACCTTGTCCTCCTTTTCCACATTCTCAAATACCAGACAATCCACCCCAATCATGTATCCCTTTGAAGATTTGCTTTTACCGGTCAGGACAAATTTTAACTGATGTCTGCCTTGAGATAATCGGGCGCGACCAAGCTTGATTTTCCCACTATTTATAATCCTGCTATTGTAACCATCAATGGTAAACTTGTTCAATCTTTTTCCATCGAGATAGACATCGAAACAGCCATAATCGTTCGCTTTTGTGAAATACCCTTCCAGATAATACTCCCCTTTTTCGTCAGTATCAAATCCCAGAGTGAAATTATCCCCCGCTTTTTTTCCTATGAACCATAATTGCTTATCCTTACTCCAGAGGTCAGGGAATGGGGACATGTCCTGAGCTTTACATATAGTATCTTTCGATTTTGAAAGGAGGGGCAGGTTTTCCGCCTCGATAGCGCCTGTTATCTCCAGAATACGTTCACCGCCGCCCCTGGGCAGACGCTCATTTACGGGCGGCAGGGGGGCAAAAGGGGCATGCGGTTCTGATTGATACCAATACGCAACACTGGAATAGTTATTGCCGGGGTCGGTCTCGGCTCCACCATGGAGCGCCTCAATTGTGACATTGATGGAGCGGGTAAAGGGGATAGGGTCCTCTAAATGATACCGGTAAACATTCCATAAAGAGCCGGGCGCGCCTTTGCCTCTCAGCGGACAGCCGAAATACAGACTGTAAAAGGCGTCGCCATACCCCCAGGCGCCGCAAAAATAATCCTCGGAACCCGTCCCGTTCAATGTGGGCGATGTGTCGCCATCAATGTAAATCTTGTCATCCCCCTCTCCCCACCATCCCGGCTGGTTCAGTTCGATACTGAGATTGCAACCGACATAATGCCCTCTTCCAGTTGCGGAAAGGATTTCGTAATCCTCACTGATATGAGTGGGCATCTGCTGACGGTATCCGGCATGGAACTTTCCCATATTGCCCATCTGCGCCAGGACTCCTGCGTCTCCTTTATCATAAGTGCGGTAATCGATATAATAATAAAAACACTTTATGGGTAAATCCCCCTCATTCGTTAATGTGACCTTTGCGGATTTTTCAAAAGGCATGAACCAGAAGCAGTTCATACCATTCTCTGTTCCGATGGATATGGGTCTGCTCTGGAAATGGTAATATGTGCCATGCCCGAGTCCAAAGAAGTCTCCAATTGGTGATTCAACGCTGGGAGAAGTCTCCCCATCCCAATACATTCGCAAGACCAGTTTACGGAGATGATACTTTTCCCTTGATGCAATCGTGACCCAGACATGCGTTATAGCGCCGGGTCCCTCAATCTCAGCGAGGGTCACGGTTCCCGTGGTGTTTGAGAGGAAATCATGATTAAAACCTGTTCTATCATAACTTGAGACCCGTCCCGCCTTATAATTTTTCATGACAGGCAACGATTCCAGCAGCCCATCGGAATAGCCCGGCTGGACGATGAGAAACAAACTAAAGGATAAAGAAACATAAAGCCACACGGTCTTTTTCATAATAAACTCCCTTCAGGCAATTTCCCCACGGAAGTAAAAATTCAATGCCGGGGTATAGAAGTTCTGTGCAACAAATAGGGCGATAAAATCTATTCTATAAAATATCTTCAAGCGAAAAATCTATTATTGGCAACAGGGGCTGGCAAGTATTTAATCATAAGTCTTTTCAGGATTCAGCATCAGGACAGATATCCCGAAGGACACAACGGGGGCAGTCGGGGCGGCGGGCGTGGCAGATGGCGCGTCCATGAAGGGTCAGTTCGTGGGAAAACTCCGTCCAGCGGCTTTCGGGCAGGAGTTCCATGATATCATACTCAATTTTTACAGGGTCGCTGTTTTGTGTCAGGCCGAGCCTTTGTGAGAGACGGAGAAAGTGGGTGTCCACCACGATGCCGGGCACATTATAAATCGCCCCAAGGACAAGATTCGCCGTCTTGCGCCCCACTCCCGGCAGTGTCAGCATGTCATTTAGATTATCCGGCACACTGCCCCCGAATTTCTCCACAAGGGCTGTGCAACAGCCTTTAAGGCTTTTTGCCTTGTTGCGAAAGAACCCTGTGGGGCGGATATCCTCCTCCAGCTGAGTTAGCGGCGCCTCCGAATAATTGCGGGCATTCCGATACTTCTTGAAGAGCGTCTTTGTGACCTGATTCACCCGCTCATCCGTGCACTGGGCGGAGAGGATGGTGGCGACGAGGAGTTCAAGGGGGTTGCCATATAAGAGCGCCGTTTTTGCCTTCGGGTAAAGGCTGGAGAGACGCCTCTCAATCTCCAGAGCTCGAACTTTTAAATCGCTTTCAGGCTTCATTATCAATTTTCTTCAGTCAATACAACTTTCTTCCTGCGTGAACTGCTTCGACAATTTCCTTAGCCGTAAGACCCAAATCAATTCCCTCCACATCCAAAGGAGATTTAGTTTTGGATTCAGGTCTAACAACAAATACCTGGCCATCTTTGCGTTTGATGCGAATCTAATCAATCGGATTAATATTTCGACTAACTGTGTAGATTTACCATATATCAGACTATTGATATTTCCACCAATATCATCTTATGGTCCGTCGCTTCAGCCAGTTTCGAAATGACTTCTGACTTTCACCGGAGGGCTGTCCCAGAATGATGTTTCCCACACTGATATCCTCATCGAGATCGGGCCAATGAATACCCTCTCCATCCCCAATTAATCGCCAATTGTTCCGTTCTTTTTCCGTTCCATGTTGAAGACGAGGATACCATGCAAGGGGCACAGTGATGGTGCGTCCATCTAAGAAATCAACCGTAAGAGAATCCTCTGTGAGGGAAACATGATGAGCTCTTGCCCTCTGAATTTCAGCTATTAAAGTATTCATCCCATTTCCTCAATAAAGCATTTTGGTTTTCTTTGATAATCTTTTGAATCTTTCCGATTTCCGTTCTATTGAAACCACCCATTCTCTGTAGTCGCACTGGATCAAGCCAGAACTTGGCAATGTCATTGCCGCGTTCCACATGAACATGCGATGGTTCCTCACGATCGCCAGCATAGATAAAAAACCTATAAGGGCCTATCCGCAATAACGTTGGCATATTTTACACGATAATCTGGACTTTCTTTTTCACAGTTCTGCTAAAACATGCTTTAAACTTTTGACATTCACTAAATAAATCAATTATTAAATATTGTTTATATATGGAAAGAAGTCAACCATTTATTGTGATTTTGGAAAGGGTCTTGCGGCGGCAGGCAGAGGCGGCGCCGGGGAGTCTTTTGCTCGCCTGCGTCTCCGGCGGGGCAGATTCGGTCGCACTTTTTCATTGCCTCCTTGAACTGGCACCGCGCATGGGATTTCGCCTCGCCGTCTGCCATGTGCACCACGGCGTTCGCGGGGAGGAGGCGGAAGCGGATGCCGCATTTGTGCAAGAGATGTGCGAAAGGCATGGCGTGGCGTTTCACCTGAAACGGCTTGATTTCCCGCAGGGGGCAAAGGTCTCTGAAAATACCCTCCGTCAGGCACGCTACAGGGCTATCAGGGAGTGCATCCGCGAAACCGGCGCCCGAGCCGCCATCCTTGCCCATCACAGGGATGACCTCGCCGAAACATTTCTCATGCGTCTCATCCAGGGAAGCGGACTGCGGGGTCTTTCAGGCTTCAGCGAGCGCGCCGAGCATGAGGGCATTATCCTCCTCCGCCCCATGAAAAATATCACGAAGAGCGCCATCCTTGAGTTCCTGCGGGAACGTGGCATTTCATGGCGTGAAGACCGCACAAACATTGACTGCTCCTTCCTCCGCAACCGCATCCGCCACGAACTCGTCCCCTTTCTTCAAAAAGGCTTTGCACCCGATATTTCCGAGACCCTCGCACGCACCGCCGAGCAGTTTTCAAGGTTGTATGCCTATATCACGAAAGAGGCGGAATGCTTCCTCAATAAATATGTCCGAATGGCTGGGGAAGGCGGCTGTGCAGTTGAATATCTCCCGCTGGGCGAAGCCGCCCCATTGCCGGACTTCCTCCTCTCGGAGGCACTGCGTCTCTGGAGCGCCCGTATTTCCGGAGCGACCATGCCTCCGGGAGCGGAGGAGACGGAGGCGCTGGTGCGGCTTGTGCGGGAGGGGCGGTCAGGTTCCTTAGTGCGCCCGGGCAGGGGCATTATCGCATACAAGGACTTTGAACATATCTTTATGGCAGGGATGGAGGTGCCGAGGCGCGCACCAAAATCGGAAATCCTGAAAAGACTTGCCCCATTGCTGATTCAAGTTCAAAATGAGAAATTCCGCCTTCCAATTTTTGACACACCCGAAACCCGCATTGAGGTCAGCCGCGATGCCATCCCATTTCATTCAGAATCCGCGTCCATAACGATTTCCGAAGGCAATGTTTGCGGGTTTGAAGGGCGGAAACTCGCCATCACTCTTGACAAAGTTGCCTTCCCACTCATTCTCCGGACGCGGCGCGGGGGCGATGAAATTATTGTTGGCGGTATGAGAAAAATCCTTAAAAGGTGGTTCGTAGAAAAGCGAATTCCCTCTCCCCTGCGGAACCATGCCATAATTGTGCAAGACCAGACAGGCATCCTCTGGGCGCCGGGGATGGATATCCCCATTATCCCGCCGAACGAAATTCGCAACGCTCTGGTAATTGAATTCAACAATACTGAGCGCTGAGACGAACTGTCTCCATTCCCCCCTGAAAAGAAACCTCCCCCTTTGCTCAT
>JAPLSR010000306.1 GCA_026398545.1 Candidatus Sumerlaeota bacterium
TAAATCGCCTGAATATGTGGATATGATAACCACACTAATCCTTGCCGACTCGTGCTATGCCTCTTTTGCAACACCCGGCGGAGGCGCCGACCGCAAACCTCTGCCGGAAAATATGGCACCCTATATCAGTTTTGCCCGCCTTGCCGCCGATGGGAAAAAGGATTTCGTAATGTCATTCACTCAGTTGGTCACAAAGGATTACGCCTCCACCTCGGACACGGCGCGCGCACTTGTGGCGGGGGTGGGCGGCGAATTCAGTAATGTCCCGCCCGACTCTATCCCCTCGGCACATCCCACACTGAGTTATCCCCTCCTTTACCGATTTGACAGGGGCGGACTGCATGTCTGGGGTTATGGGGGGAATGACCCGGGCGCACATATGGCACAGGCGCGCGCAATAGCGGATTTTTATCAGGCGCTCAGGAGCCCGGCATCAGTGGTTCTGCCGGTGAAAATGGTTTTAGAAGGTGGAGTGCAGGTAGCGAGTATCCCGAAGAAACCCATCCCGCCGCCGCGCCGGAATGTTCCGGGAAAACGATTCACGCTCGGCGCCGGACGTCAGATGTTCGTCCCCGATTTTTTCAAGCCCGAGCTTACCACACAGACGCGTGTGGTGGTATTTTTTCTCGGCGCTCCCTGGTGTTCCGAGCAGAATTTTTATGACGCCCGCAAAAACGGCGTGCTGGTCTCCATCGGTGAGACAAAGAAAGGGGAGTTTGCCGAATGGGGAAAGCTTTTCCCCGCCTTGCTGAAACAGGTGGAAAAGACCCTCGCAGATGCGGACATCACATCCAAGCCTCTGGGGGGCGTCTGCATCGCCTCATTCAGCGGCGGTTATGTGGCGGTGAGGGAGATTCTGTCCCGGATGGAATATGAGCCGCTCATCTCGGATATTGTTCTGGCGGATTCACTATATCCACCACGCCTGCCGGATAACAAGAACGCCATCGACCCGGTCGCGATGGAGCCATTTCTCAGATATGCGCACCGTGCGGCGAAGGGAGAGGTCAGTTTCTGGTTCAGCCATCTTTTCCCACCAGAGGAAGCATATCGCGATAACACCACCACACTTGCCGCAGGATATCTCATTGACCAGATTGGGCTGGAACGCCATCCCGCTTCGGGAACCAATTCCCGCGGCGCCCAGTTGCTTTATCGCGCGGAAAGAGGCAATCTCCACATACTCGGTTACGCCGGCATGACCGCACAGGACCATTTTGAGCATTTTTATGCCCTGTGCGACCTTCTGCGCCGGACGTCTCTACCCGATGCGCCAGCGAGTGAAAAATAATTTATCCACGAATTGACTCGAATCTATAACTATAAAGATGTGGCATTCTCCATTAGTTACACCTACGATGCGCCGAACCAGTTGAAATCCGAGCAAAAGATGAATTCATCATTGACTCAGCGGCTATATGAGTATCAATATAAGTTTGATGCAAGGGTAATGGATATAAAATCAACCATTCATGGAAGTCCGCTCTCCTGAGAAAGGTTCCAAAAACTGGCATGAAAATGGAGAAAATGGTTGAGATTATCCCCAGAAAACCCCTGCATGAAGGACGTAATGGAAATCATGGGGAAGGAGAATTCTTCATTACACTCATTATAGCGTCTGACCCCAATTGTTGCGCACAGGATCCAGTCTGGACAGCAGATCATTGGGGCCCATCACCTGCTTGTGGGGGAGGTAAATGCGAAAGAATTCCTGAAGTGCACGGTCCGGCGTAATGAGCCAGTCGAGGTCTGTCATGTAAATGAGTAGAGCATCATCGAAATGGTCGAAACCCACCTTCCTTCCTTCTGCGGTGGACTCGGTGTACCACCAGATTCTCGCCAATCGGAGGGCAACATAAGCGCGTAACGTGGGGCAATGCTGCATCCCGGTCTCATAGAGTTCTGCTGCTCTGCGTTTCGGATCGGGGACTTCTGCAAGTTTACACAAGTCCTCAATATGCAAGAG
Source organism: Candidatus Sumerlaeota bacterium (assembly GCA_026398545.1). Classification (GTDB taxonomy): domain Bacteria; phylum Sumerlaeota; class Sumerlaeia; order MWCT01; family MWCT01; genus JAPLSR01. Next base: position 1,967 of record JAPLSR010000306.1, read on the forward strand.
CACCAGCTGCTGTGGTTTGCGCAAAGCGCAGAACTGCTCCATCGTGAGGCGGCTGTCATGGCATCCCTTCCTATCGCTATGGTATGAACGATAAGCAGATTGGAAGATATCCCTCCATGCCTGATCTTTTTTCTTCTCCTCACGGATCATCGCGGCTCCGTGGTCGAACCATTCTCGATTATCCGGTTTGTTGCCAGACGCAAGAAACTTCAATTTATGGACAAGCTCCTTCGCATTGCTAGATCTCATGAATGGACTTGTGCTTATCCCACTTATCTCATCTATGACCCGAGCGAAGTAGTAATTGAGGATGCGCCCGTTGAGAAGTGTCAGGATCAGTGATGCTATCCGAGGAAGCGCCGCTTCCCTTCGTGTTGCCCCAAGCGCAAAAACCTCATAGATAGTCTCTGGTGCGAAGTAGACGGTCAGCTGGTGGGTCGCGAGGCACCATCGAAGTTTCTCCATTGCTGGCTGCTGCCAGACCAGAATGTCGTCCAGAGATGCATTATCAATCAGAATCTTCATGTTCATATAGTAGTTCCGATGGACGAGACGCATTGCCTGCGATCCGATACCTGCCTAACAATAATTATACAGTCTGTATAAAACAGAAAAAAGAGACTGTGTTCCTTTGCGGGTATTGGGGCGCTGGTATTGGGGTCAGACGCTATAATGAGTGTAATGAATGCTTGAGCGGAATAGTGAAGATTCGTGGATACTTTTCTTCATTCCCTCACTGTTTCAAGAAATCTCTCCAGTCCACGCACAATTGCCTCTGCCTGTGCCTTCTGATAAGCAGGGTCGAGGAGCCGCGCCTCGTCATAGGGATTGCTCATGAACGCCTGCTCAACGAGCATCGAGGGGAAATGGGTATCACGCAATGGATAGTAGTTGAAATTCCCCACAACGCCGAATTCGCCCCAACCGAGTTTCAGGAGTTCATCATAAACCATCTTTGCCACCGGATAGCACTGTTTTTCCTTGTAATATGTGCTTGTGCCGGAGACGCTCAGGAACCCGCGTGCCGAGCCCGCGGCATTGGCATGGATGCTGAGAAGGAAATCAGCCCCCGCATCAATCGCCATCTTCACGCGCTCCCTGAGTTCAGGGTTGGAGTCGCCGGGGCGAATCTCCACCACCGAGGCGCCGAGGTCTTCAAGGATTTTCCGGACTGTCTTCACGGCAGTGGAATTTATTGTCTTTTCATTTGTGCCCATTGTGCCAACGGCGCCGCTTCCACTTCCGCCGTGCCCAGCCTCAAGGGCAATCTTAAGCCCCTTCAGGGCGGGATTGGGTTCGGGGGCAAACCTGGGCGGCCGCTTCACATAAATGATGAGATTATTGCCATCCCTCTCCGCCCAGTATCCCCACAGCACTTTGCTCCTGACAGGGATTCTCAGCCGCAAATATCCATCCTCCATCTGTTCCCCTGTCACGGGACCTATTATTCTTGCGCCGCTCTTTTGAGATATCCACGTGGTGGCGAAGAAGGTGTTGAAGAGATGGACATACAGGCAGTTTCCGCCCTCCGTCTCGGGTGTGATAGTCATAACCACTTTCTCGCTGAGCGGGAGCCAGACCTTGTCATATTTTTCATCGCCGGTAACTGAGAAGGATGTGAAGAAGGCGCGGGGCAGGGGGGTGTTTTGTGGGAGCAGGCGCACATCTTCCACACCCACCCAACCGGTCATGGACTCTGAAAGCCTTATCCTGTAATTCCTCCCCACCCTGCCGACAATTTCAAACCGCGTCTCTTTCTGGACCTCGGCAAGATAGGGACCGCCGAGCCGAACAGTATGCGTGCCGAATGTGATTGGGACTTTATCCCCCGTGGTTTCCCCAACATATAACTTTTTTGAATCCCAGACCTCAACCGTTGTCTCGGTTTTTTTCTTCATGGATGCCCTGAGGAAACCTCCCCTCGGTTTCATTCTGACAAGGATGGCGGCGGCGGGGGCGGCTTTGAATCCTGCGGGGATTCTATACACGCCTCTGTACGTTGGCGTCGTCTCGCCTTCTTCAGGTAACGTTTGTATGAGGGGCAGACACACACGTCCGCCGAAGCAGATGGCTTCCGCCTTACAGCCGGCAGGACCCCTTGCCTTGACCTCGAGCATATCTCCGGGCATAAGGGCGTAATCCTGCTGTGGCAGGAGAATACTGATTTCTTCCTTGCCTGCTCCGCGCCCCGTCGCCAAAGCCATGGGGCGTTGGCGACCAGAGCGGCTGCGAATGCCGGGCTCTTCTCTGGTTCTTAACCTTCTTTCCCCGCGGACGATGGTCATGGTGCGTGTGGTTGTGGTGCCGCCATCCGGTGAGACGGCGGAGATGGTGATTTTATTTTTACCCCTGTGCAGGGGGATATTATCCATGACGAAGGCGCCTGTCGAAAAAACCTCAACGCTTCTGCCCTGGAAAAACATCTTGTTCTGGGGCAGGGTGCGCCCCAGAATATTAACGGATGCCTCAGGGGTTTCCAGATTATCCCTCGGCGAAAACACATGGAAGAAGACGCTGTTTCTTGCCTCTTTGGCGCCGGGGACGGCTATCGTAACCTCTTTGACCTCACCCGCTTTGACCTGGACATCATATTGGATAACTCCGGGCGCGCCATCATACTCAACGCTGATCTTCATCGGCGCGGAAGGCACCTTCAGGAAGGCGAAGCGTCCATCCGCCCCGCTTGTCCATGTGCGCCGCAAGCCGCGCTCACCCCGAACAGGGGGACTCTCCGTAACGGGTCCGAGGGAGACCCAGGCGTCTTCGAGGGGGGCGCCATCCTCATCCGTTACTGTGCCCAGGATAATGCCTGTTAGTGGTTTTTCCTTCCATTCAAGCTTTGGGGTGGCAACCTTATCCTTATAAACGGAATTTTTCAGTTGCTCCATCAGTCCGCCACGTTTCGCCCCTCCATAAGAGAATATAACTGTGCCCTGAATGCCGGACTTTCGGCTGTATAATATCTCGTTTGCATTTTCATCCGACTGTCTAAAATTTCTCTGTCCACCGACGAGATGCTCCTTGCCGATGCCCTTCACAAAGTCATCCACCAGTTCATTATAATTGGGCTTCGGGTTTGCCATATTCCAGTAAATCATCGGCATGAGGAGGTCCATGGAGCCGATGGAAATCCAGTTCCAGGTGTCCTGATAATAATCATGGTAGCCGCTGCTGAATCTGTCATAGCCCGGGATATTGTGGCGGTTATAGATGCCCCAGGCGGCGCAGGAGAGAATGATATTGGGCTTCTTGGCGATAGTCTCGGCGTAAACATCATTTGTGAATTTATCGAGTTGTTCCCTCTGCCAGTCAAACCACTCCTTGCGGTTTGGGTTGCCGCGTCCATAAAAACGCCTGACGCTGACAGGGTCGTGGCTATACTGGGGACCGGGATAGCGAATGCGGTCAAAATGCAGACCGTCAAGTTCGTAGCGGTTCACAAGCTCCCGGACGACGGCGCGCACATGTGCCTGCACCGCCGGGATGCCGGGCGATAGATACCAGTATTCCGCCCCCGCGGTGTTCATAAGATTGCCCTTTTCATCACAACAAACCCAGGGCTCAGGGGAGTCGGGCCCATGGAGATAAAAAAGGTGTTCGGGGGTAGTGTGCGGCGGGGGCGTTGACCCACTTCTTGAGGCGGGATAGAGGGGAATCGGGTTGACATAGGCGTGGAACTGGATGCCGCGCCTGTGCGCCTCGTTAATGGCGAAGGCAACCGTGTCAAAACCGGGGTCTTTGCTTCCTATAAGGGGCGACCAGGGTTCTATGGCGCTGGGAAACAGGACATCGGCGTTGCCGCGCACCTGGAAGACCGCCGTGTTGAAGTTCATCTTTTCCATGTCGTCAAAAATCTGCGTAATATTCTCTTTACATTTTTCGGCGTCATCCGAGGGCCATTCAAAGCGCGACACCCAGAGGGCGCGGAATTCCGGTTTTTCCTCGCACCAACCGGATGACCCTGTAAAATTCAGGCACGCAATAATGCTAATCAGCGCAACCAAGGTAAACTGTCTAATTCCATATTGTTCTTGTCTCATTTTTTATACTCCTTTAATTATGGTGGGAAAAATATTTTTAACCGGCGGGGCGGCGAAAAGTCAACATAAAGCGCATTTATCAGAGAAATCTGTGTTCACCTCATGATTTCGGGAAAGACAGCCCCATAAAATGATTTTGCCGTTGACTTGTTGACTTTTTTTCTCCCCGTCTATCTAAATAAATGATAAATACTTTTGTGGGGGTGAACTGATGACTAAATGGAAAAAAACAGCGCTCATTTTTCTCTCCCTGATTCTGGCGCATTGCGCAATGATGAGAAAGACAGCGCCTGTGCGCCCGGATGCGGAATCGGAACTGAAGGCGGAAATCCTTTCCCATGTTGCCGCACCTGAGACACAGAACGCATTCTGGGGCATGGAAATCAGACGCCTCGGCGCAACTGAGCCGTTTCTCGCCCTGAATGAGGGGCGCAACTTCATGCCCGCATCAAACATGAAACTCTATACCACCTCCGCCGCCTTCTGCCTCCTCGGAAAGGACTTCCGATTTGAAACACCCATCTCCCACACAGGGGAAATCGACAAGGATGGGGTCCTGCGAGGCGATGTCATCATCTATGGGAAAGGCGACCCCTCTATCTCGGGACGCTACCGCAAGGGCATCACAACGGACAGTATTATGAAGGATTGGGTTGCGGCTCTGCGCAAAAAGGGCATAAAATCCATCGAGGGAAACATCTTCGGCGACGATGATTATTTCGTGGACAACGATATCGCGGGCTCCTGGGAGTATGACGAGCTCTCTTACTGGTATGCCGCACCGTCATCCGCCCTTTCCATAAATGACAACCTCTATGACATGACAATATACCCCGGAGCGGCGGTGGGGACAAGGGCTCGACTGGTCACTGCCCCGCCAATAGACTATGTGACCTTCCAGAATGATGTGATAACGACCGTTGCGGGTGCCCGCAGGCATATTGATTTCCGCCGCGGGGTGGATAATAACAACGTCCGCATATTCGGGCATATTCCGATTGGCGGAAGGCGCTGGCGGGACAGGGGATGTGTTTTCAACCCGACACTATACACCGCCACGCTCTTTCAGGAATCCCTCACAAGCGAGGGCATAAGCGTCAGCGGGCGCGCCTACGACTTAGACACATTCAGCGATGCGGAGAAGGAAATTTTGCGCCGCGACGACCGCGTCCTCTATGTCCACGTCTCCCCGCCGCTCTCAGATATTATCAAAATCGTGAACAAGCCCAGCCAGAATTTTTATGCCGATATGTTTCTCAAGACGCTTGGGCGGCGCTTCCGCGGCAAGGGGAGTTTTGAGTCGGGGGCGCTTGTGGTGAAGGACTTTTTGAAAAATATCGGCGCGCCGGATGTGGAGAGTATCCGCATGAATGACGGCTCTGGCTTGAGCCGCTGCGACCTCGTCCAGCCCCGCCAGACCCAGCATCTCCTGCAATATATGGCGACACGCCCCGATTTTGAGGCGTTCTACGATTCTCTCGCCATTGCGGGAATTGATGGCACTATCGGCGGACGCATGAATGAACCGCCCGCAAAAAATAATGTGCATGCCAAGACCGGCTTCATCGGGAATGTGCGCTCGCTCTCCGGTTACCTCGATGACCAGAATGGCGACCGCTGGGTCTTCTCTATCATGTGCAACCAATACACCATACCCGTCTCAAGGGTGGACCACATCATTGACAACATCTGCCAGGCACTTGTGAGATTCAAAACATCCGCTGGGGAATCACCAACTCGCGCCCGACACTGAACCCTTTTCAAGAAACGCTTGACATGC
>JAPLSR010000389.1 GCA_026398545.1 Candidatus Sumerlaeota bacterium
CATAACCTCTGAAACTCTTATGAAACTGTTTTAAACTTTGAAACTGTGCCGGTAATGGGATAAAGTTGCTTAGCAGGCTTAAAAAGCATTCAAGGGGAAGCCCCATCACGTTGAAATAATCCCCCTCAACGTGGTGAATGAGACGCTCTCCTATCCCCTGGATGCCGTATGCCCCCGCCTTGTCAAGTGAATCGCCGCTTTTTAGATACCGTTCAAGCGTCCTTTGCGTGAATCGTTTAAAAAAGACCCTCGTGCTCACGGCATCCATGCCTACTCCGCCGAAGTCGCCGACGCTACATGGCTTTGGCGACGGAGTGCGGCTGCGAAGGCCGGGCAGGACATTCTCCGTGCCAGCGAGGGCGACTGCCACGCCCGTGATGACGATGTGCGCCCTGCCGCGCAGTATGAGAAGCATGCGGCGCGCATCCTCAATATCCTTAGGTTTTCCCAGAATCTTATCATCAAGACAGACAATTGTATCCGCGCCAATGACAAGGGCGTTTTTGTGGCGGGAGGCGACATCTTTTGCCTTTGCAAGCGCCGCCTTGAGCGCAAACTCCCTGTGGGTTTTATAAGGAATGACAGACTCATCCACCCTGCTGGGGTCAATAGCGAAATCAAGACCGAGCTGTTCGAGGAGATATTTGCGCCTGGGTGAGGCAGAGGCGAGGATGATTTTCCGTTTTATCTCCTGTGGTTCATTTTTGTGGACAATAGCCAAAGAGGGATATCCTCGGAATTATTTAACAACCTGACGGATGTCGGGGTGTTCAAGAACCATGTCCACCTCGACGGTGCCGTCCTGGTTATATCTGGTATCAACAACCCTGGCGCCCCGGATAATACCCTCCACGCGGGCGCGTATGCGGTCATCCGTGGTCATGAAATTTTCAACCGTGGTGCTGCCTGTGATAACAACACCCTTGAGTTGTTCAAGTATCAGGCGCAAGCCATCCATTCGGGCGGCATCTTCAGCCATGAGGCGCGCCTGGGCGGCAGTCCTTTGCCCCGGGATTGTTCTGGATTCCGGCGCTGGCGGCGGGGGCACAGGTTCCGAGGGGGGGATAATCTTTGCAAGGGGATGCATATTGAGACGCAGTTTTACTTCAAAGGAGCCATCATCCAGTTCCTGCTCCGAGACCACCTCGGCTCCGGCAACAAGACCATCCACCTGAGTGCGAATCTCATCACTCTCCGTCATGAAGTTCTTGACGATGGTCTTAGCGCTGACGCGCACGCCCTCAATTTGTTCAAGGAGGTTGCGCTGGGCATCCACCTTGGCCGCCTGTTTGGCAAGGAGTTTTCCCTGGGTGGTGCTGGCGGGAGCGGCGGGCGGCACCCCATGCCCGATGGCGATGATATCGCCCTCAGCCCAGGACATATCTGCTGTCTGTGGCGGCGGCAACGTTCCCTCAATTGGCACAACTTCAGCGACACCTCTGCCGGTTACCTTGATATAAACAGGGACTGTGCTATGGCATGAGGTAATTAACGCACCGAGGCAAAGTAAAAGCATCAGCGAGCCGAAACGAATAATTCTCATAGATACTCCCCCTTTTTTCAGTCCGCCTCAGGCGGACAAAATGAATGAAGAAACTCCTTCAAAAACCGCCACGGGTCAAGAAAAATAGGTTATTGTGAAAGTCCTGTAATATTACCACAAAGACTCAAAGTCACGAAGTTCTTCAAGACTTTACATTTCTGTCATATCCGGCGGTATCTGCGCAGTTGTCCTTCTTCGCGCCATTGCTCCCAGAGGCGGTGGAAACGGCTTTCATAAAGATTCTCAAAGAGGTCAAGATGCTCAGGGTCAATCTCCATACAGCGTTCGCGCAGTTTTTCAATCTCAATGGCGATATCCACCCACGGGAGGTCGGAATAAAGGATGAGGGAGGCAATGCGGTCGGCGCCTCGTTTCAATTCTTCTGCCGGTTCCATAAGTTCAACTCCATGACTTAAATAGCAAGTGCAGGCACAAAAGATATGTTGCGCCACAAATCACCGCCCCCGACACAACCTGAATCAGTATATGAATAGGCATCCATGTTAGAATAAGGCACGGGAGACATGCGGCAAGACATGAAATGATAATAATACCAAATGGGCGCGGTTCGAACAACTTCCGCCACTCAAGGCGCGCGGCGTGCTTGATTACGAAAACATAAAATACCACCTGCCCCATTGTGGCGATGACGAGTCCGAGCGCCACGCCAACCGGTCCCATCCTCGCCGCCAGTATCAGGCTCAATGTCAGATTCGCCACCAAGTCAAACGCCGCCCCGACTATGACACTCCTTGTCTTCCCCAGCGCAAATAAAATGGACTGAAAGGAGATTATCCTCAGCGGGAGCATCAGTAGATATATGCGAAAGACAGGCACGGCGGCAAGATAGGACTCCGTATAAAGGATGAGGTAAATCTTCGGTGCAAAAATCATGAGGAACCCAAAGAGTGGAAAGAGGATGAGAGCCGTCTTGACAGACGCATTTCTGAAGAGTGTGGCAAATTCCTCCCACATGCCCTCATGTCTGAGGCGGGAAATCTCGGGAATAACCACCGCAGAGATGGAGCCAATCAGGATGCCGATGAAGGGTATCTCCTGCGCACCGTATTGATAAACCGCCAGGTCCTTCACAGTGAAAAGGAAGGAGACAAGCATCCTGTCCAGTCCGCATGAAAGGACGTCTATCATGCTATTCAATCCGAGAGGAAGGATATAGATAACCTGCTCTCTGAGGAGGGATGAAGAGAAAGCGGGCGGCTCTACCGAGACGAGGCGACGGCATACGGCAAAACCGACAAGGAATCTTGCCAAATTTACAACTCCCAGGAGATAAAAGACACTCTGTATGGGCATGTGTAAGAGGACGGGCATGACCACCGCCGTAAAATGAAGCACTGTGAAGAGGATGCTGAGTCCCGCCATAAGTGTGTGACGGTTGATGGCAATCAGGATGGCATCGCCAAAACTTGCCGCCAGGACAAAAAGGAGATAAAGGCATGATGCCCTGATGAGAGAGGCAAGCGGGGGGTTGGTAAACTTCACTGCAAGCCAGTCCGACAGGAAAAAGGCGGCAATGGTGGTGACGACACCGAGATAACTGAGGATGACGACGGACTGGTAGAAAAATCCCTTTTTTCGCCCGCCCGAAAGATTGGGAAGGAAATAATAAATACTTGTCGGCACCCCGAAGAGGAAGAGCATGGAGAAGAGATTGATAACCAGCATGGTCTGCTGATAGGAACCGTTCATCTCCTTTGTGAGGGCGCGCGCAAAAATGATATTGATAAGGAAAAGATTGAGGGAGCTAAAGAGTTTGCTCAGGCTGACAATGCCGACCTTTTTACTGAGGTCCCCCATGCGAAGGTATTGCATCATAATGGTTTCAAGTTTGAAGTTTAGGGTTAATGATAGAACATTGTTAAAGGTTGTGGAAAATCAGACAGGCGTCAACAAAAGACTTCACTTTTCATTGGCAAGAAATACCATATCCGCCACATCAATAATACCGTCCCTGTTCACATCGGCATAGGGGAGCTCATCCTCCTTGAAGGGAACTAAACCGAGAATGTGGCTGATGATTCGCTCCGCGTCCACTCCATTTTTTGGACTGAAATCGAGCATCCAGAGGGAATTATCAGGAGAACTTGGAAACCAGGGTTTTCCCTTTGCGTGGTAGACAATGATGGCATTTTGACTTCTATCATAGACGAATTGGGAGTTGGCAAAGATGGGAGTGTTTGGGATGTTCAGGGGAACCCAGTCTTCGCCGGTCCATTCAAGGATTTTATCAGTATTGGCGCCAAAGAGTGTAACGCGGCATCGCGCGCGGTTGAATATCATGGCTGCCGGAAAGAAATCAGGCGGATGAGCGGGAAAGCACTGCCGCCAAATCGAGCCGTTATATGTCCATGTATCGTATAAAGGATAACCACTCTCATCTTCTCCGCCATAAAGCACGATTTCGCTCCGGTTCTCGTTATAAGCCATAACATGCCCCAATCTTGCCTGTGGTGAAGTTGTGGGATGTTCCTCGCTCCAGGTCTCTCCATTCCATGCCCATGTGTCATTGGCAAAATACATAATCTCGTTGTGGTTTGCATTTTCAAATTCCACTCTTCCTCCGAAGATAATCATTTTATGCCGCCTTGCATCATAGGTCATTGCAGTGTAATATCTTGGGGGCGGTGATTCTTTCGGATAAATTTCCTTCCAAGTATCACCGTTCCATAACCATGTTCGATTGTCAGGATACATAACCCAGGGAATACATTTTTCACCACCAAAACCAATCCATTCATTCAGACAACAATCAAAATTTACAGAGAGATTGGTGGGATATGGCACGTCAGATTTATCCCAGAGCCATTTCCATCCTCCATCTTGCCATTGCCACATTGCCGGTGTGCGATCATCACAACCAATTGTAACTTCTTGATGAGCAATATCTCCCATGAGGTATAAAGAATCGTATATTGAGTCATGGAATAAATTATAGACAGGAGCCATCGGCCACTTTGAATCGGGGGCGATTAAGTGTTTGGTATCCGAGGTTAGTTCAAAGGTGAGAAGGAAACTATCCCGGTAGTATTCTCCGATAAGAGTTAAATTGCGGCGGGGGTCAAAAGCCATGTTGGGTTCAATAATAAATATATTAAATGTATATTCCTTCATTATTTTTAATTCTGTGTCATCCCAAACCCAGTGTTCTGTTTGGAGTTTGTTATTTATAGCAATGTCTATCATGTGAATCTGATTTGTAACAGGGTCAATATATAATGAGCCAATCTGAAAAAATACATCACGTGGGAACTCAAAACTTTTATCCGGGGTTCTTTTCCAGATATGCCCATCCCAGAGCCAATGTTCATAATACATCTGAGAATTGCCCGATATTTCTTGGAAATAAAAAATAAATGAATGAATGGTTTTTCTTAAGGAATCTGAAACGATTCCCCAGTTTCCCAAGGTGGGAATAATCTCCGGAAATTCCTGTTTCCAGTCATGCCCATCCCAAATCCATTGTTCAAATGACACATCACAGTCATTACCATTACATGAATATTTTTCACCGATTAAAAGGGGAACTTTTCGCTCAAAATCATAAGCCAACTGCCCGCCATATTGAAATACAGGATAAGTAGTCGGAGAATCCTGATACCAATCCTTTCCCGTCCAGTGCCAGGTTTCGTATTCTATGACGGGATAATCTTTTGTGGTTTGAGTAAATAAGATGATTCCCGAAGTATTATAATCCGATGTCATCGTATTGAATCGCATATCCCGTGGTCTTTGTGTGCAAAATTTAGGAGTCCATTGCCTGTCTTCAAAGGAATAGACATCCCCATTGTATCCGATAAGAAGCATTTCGGAGTGAATTGCGTCATAAAATAATTTTCCGTAAGGGAGAACAGATTGAACAGGAAACACCATGCGCCAAAAGCTGCCATCCCATTCCCATGTCGTTTCCTGACCAAAGAAATTATCACCTACAAGATAGACTAAGCGATTGCGCATACGGTCAAAACATCCGCCTATCTCATATGATAATTGAGGAAGGTTAGGATCAAATCGGATTATAAAATTTTCACCGTCCCATGCGTCCCCATAAGGAAAAAGACAAACCTTTTCTTCCATCGGATTATATATCGGAATATAACGAAAATAAGTGGGAGCAGGTCGGTTAATTTCTATTGTTCGAAGACTCCATGTAGCACCATCCCATTCCCAGCCTTTATATTTATGTAAATAATCATCATAATCCATAATTAATAAAACGCCCCTTTTTTCATCAAAAGCCGCATCAGAGATGGACGGGGTGTCATAGGAGAAAGGACCCGTAGTTACTTTATCTTCAAGCCGCCAGTCATTACCATCCCATGTCCAATGGTCACTCAGGTGTTCATTATAAGTGCCAGCGTAGCCCCCCATCAAATGGGTTACATTTCTTTTTGTATCATAAAAAATAAGGGGGACATGCCGATCAGAAGGTGAAGTTTGCGATTCCCGTTTTACCCAGCGACTTCCCTGCAACTCCCAAACCTGGCTATTAACCCAGAGAACACAGGTGGAACGGGAACGGTCATATACTAAGCGGGCATCATATGAATCCGGCGGTTCATTTTCCGTGGAAATAGGACTCCATGTCATTCCATCCCATTCCCAAAGTGTTCCGTTGACAAGGTGCACAACCCGACCTCGCACTTCGTCATATACCATTAAAATGTTATAGTCTCTATCATAGAAAGGATATCCTTTATCGAGGCATTTCCATTCGGGAAGGGCAAAGGCGGACGGCGAGAGAAGGCAGATCATGTAAATTATCAGGGATATGTATTTAACCATCCCCCCAACTCCTTAAGTAAGGAATATATAGTGTGGGGGGCAAAAGAAGTCAACAAAAGTCTTTACAGTGGCGGAGGATGGATTTACAAACACTTAGTAAAGTGCTGATAAGTCCGCTATAAGAATATGGCATAACCAATTTGGAGGGATGGCGTTGTTATCCGCCCTTGTCAAATCTCTGCGCCCGCGGCAGTGGACAAAGAACCTCCTCTTATTCGCCGGTCTCATCTTCACGGGCAATATGAAAGACCTGCGCCTGCTGGGACGCTCACTGGCTGGCTTTATCCTCTTTTGCATACTCTCCGGAGTAATGTATCTCGTTAATGACGTCCGGGATATGGAGAGCGACCGTCAGCATCCGGAAAAGAGGCATCGTCCCATTGCATCGGGTGAGTTGCCGGTGCATGCGGCGCTGTCGGCGGCATTTCTGCTGGGCGTGCCCGCACTGGGGCTCTCCTATTTTCTTGGGGTTGCATTCGGAAATTGCGCCCTTGTCTATGTCATCCTTGTGACCCTTTATTCACTCAAATTCAAAAATCATGTGATAATTGACCTCCTGATGGTGGCGCTGGGATTTGTGGTGAGGGCGGTGGCAGGGATTGAGGCGATGGCGGTGAATGGAAAGGCTCCAGAGGTCACGCCATGGTTTCTTGCATGCACACTCTTTCTGGCGCTCTTTCTGGCGATCTGCAAGAGGCGGCACGAGATAATACTCCTGAACAACCGGGCATCGGAGCACCGGCAGGTCCTTGAGGAGTATTCCCCCGCCTTTCTTGACCAGATGGTGGCGGTCACGACAACCGCAACTGTCCTTTCCTATGCCCTCTGGAGCACCATAGGGACAATCGGGAAGTTTGCCGGTTACCGGATGATGATTTATACCCTTCCCTTTGTCCTGTATGGAATTTTCCGTTACCTGTATCTTGTTTACCAGAAGGAGGAAGGTGGGGCGCCGGAGAGCATCCTGTTGAAAGACCGCCCGCTCCAGGTCAACATCCTCCTCTGGGTGATTTCGATAATTATCCTCATATATTTTTACAAATCTACTTGAGATTCCTCCTCTTCATCCTTCATCCTTCATCCTTCATCTTTGTCAATCCTCTTGCGATTTCTCTGCGGTCTGTTTACGGAGCCTACTCTGCGCTCCGTCGCCAAAGCTATGTAGCGTCGGCGACCGAAGCGGCTGCGAAGGCTGGATATGCGCATACTCATTATGAGCCACAATCTGATTGAGCGGGGGAATTACTTCCGCGCCCTGAAATTTGCCGGGTTTCTGGCAAGCCGGGGACATGATGTCACCTTTATGCCCTCTTCATACAGGTGGTACAAGCCGAGAAAATACATGGCCGGGGCGGTGAGGGTGATTGAATCGCCGAGCTGGTCATTCGTCATCGGGAAAGATGACGGCTGGTCGCCCATAGGCGCTGTTTACCGCATCTGGACAGCCCTGAGGCGGAAATATGACATCGTTTTCGGTTTCTCACATAAGCCGGTCGATTTTCTTCCGGCGTGGTGCGCAAGGACATTCCGCAGGAGTTTTTACATCACGGACTGGTGCGACTGGTGGGGCAAGGGGGGACTTTTTGAGAATATCAAATATTTCCGCAAGCATGACACGCGCCTCTCGCGGATGAAAAAAATGATTCTCGCCGCTTATGACAGGGTGGAGGCGCTCTTTGAGGAGTTTGTCCCGAGGCGCGCCGATTTTGTCACGGTCATCTGCCGCGCCCTTTATGAGCGGGCGCGCGCAATCGGCGTGAAAGAGGAAAATCTCCTGCTCCTCGTCTCCGGCGCGGACACTGAAAATATCCAGCCGATGAACAAGGCGGCGGCGCGGGAGTGTATCGGACTGAACAAACTCTCCGATGACTGGCGGGAGATGGCGCTCCTCGGATACACGGCAAATTATCACTTAGACGAGGATTTCCTTCTCGAGGCATTTTCCCGTGTGTGCCGCGCGCATCCGGGTGTGAGGATGCTTGTCGTGGGGGCGGAATTCCGCCAGAGCGAGGAGAGAATGAGAGAATGGGGGCTAAAGATTTTTGATGCCGCAGGCGGCGGACGCATAACGCCGGCGCATAACATCATCCACTTCGGCAGACGCCCCTTCAGGGAGATGGGGGCATTTCTCGGGGCGTGTGATATTTTTCTCCTACCGATGACGGACATAGTTTACAACCGGGGGCGCTGGCCTCACAAGGTGGGTGATTATCTCGCCGCGGGGCGACCGATTATTGTCAATGACGTCGGCGATATCCCACTGCTTATCCGTGGAAGGGATGTGGGATATATTGCCAGACCGGACGCCGCCGATTTTGCGGAAAAGATTATTCAAATGCTCAGCGAGCGCGAGAAATGGGAGATTTTCGGAGTCCATGCGCGAAACCTCGCCGAAACGGAACTGAACTGGGAGAGGCTCGGAGAGCAACTCTATGAGAGGATAAGGGAGAGATGAATCTGCCGGAGGTGTCCATCGTTGTGCCCGTCTATAACGGGGCACAGCACATCGCATCATGCATCGAAAGCCTTCTTGCTCTTGACTATCCGGAGGAGAAGAGGGAAATCATCATTGTGGATAACGGCTCAACGGACAGGACGGCGGAGATTGCGTCGTCTTACCCGGTGAGGCTCCTTTCCGAGAACCGGCGGGGTGTTGCCTGCGCCCGAAACACGGGCTGGCGTGCGGCGCAATTCGACCTCATCGCCTTCACGGACTGCGATTGCCGTGCAGAGAAAAACTGGCTTTCCGCTCTTGCGCCGCATTTTGAGGACGCCACGGTGGGCGGATGCGGCGGGAAACTGAAGCCCGCAAAGCCGCACAGCCTCGTTGAGGAATATGTCATTTATAAAGACATACTTACACAGGAAAGGGCTATGCGGGATGAGCCAATTTCGCCGCCGTTCATTATCACCGCCAACGCAATGTATCGCAAAAGCGTTCTGGAGGAGGTGGAGGGTTTTGACGAGTCATTCACCGTGGCTGGCGAGGATGCAGACCTTTCATGGCGCGTTGCCTGGAAGGGATATAAAATCATCTATGAGCCTGAGGCGAGCATCATCCATTACCACCGCTCCACCCTTTGGGGACTATTGATGCAGGTAAGGGCGTATGGTATGGGAACGTCGTATTTGTTCTGGAAACACCGCCGGAGATTTGGATATAACTCATTCATAGCACGCCAGGTATACAGGGAGTTGATTGCCTCTTTTTTCAAGGCGCCTTTTCACCTGATATTCCGGAAGGGGCGTTTAGAGCGCCTGATTCCCGCCCTTGATTTTCTGGGGGCGCTGTTTTTCCTGAGCGGCAAAATAACAACCAGTTTGAAACTCAGGATTGGGTTTTTTTGAAATCATTGCGGACATTACAAAAAAAGACGTCAGGGCGAAGGGGTTGTTTTCATGCAAGATGCCGACAAGTCGTTTGATATCATCTGCCTGAGCCATCTGAAGTGGGAACACACGCTGTTTCAAAGGCCACAGCAGTTGATGTGCCAGTTCTCAAGGGAGCATAAGGTCATCTATGTTGCCCATTGTTCCACGAAGGAATTTTTCGGCAGTCTGCTCCGCGGTCGCATAAAGGATTATGTCGGGCGTTATAACAAAAACCTGCATTATATGACCATGCCATTTCTCCCCTTTTCGCGCCGCATCGGCTTTCTGCACACCATGACAGTTCTCCTGACGGCGCTTGCCGCCACGGCTCTCGCCCGCCGCCTTAAATTTCGGAATATCTACCTGTGGCTGTATTATCCCCCCTTCGTCAAGCAGATGAAGATGTTTCATTACAAAAAACTCATCTATGACTGCATGGACCTCTTCCGCGGGTTCAGGGCGTCCATCAGCAATGTCCAGGAGCTTGAGAATGACCTGTTGAGGTCGGCGGACGTCGTGTTTACCGGCGGTCGCAGCTTACAGAAATCCAAAGAGGGGATAAATCCCCGCACTTACTGCTTCCCCAGCGGGGTCGATTATGACCACTTCTTCAAGGCGACACTTCCCGAAACACCCATCCCTGAGGACATCAGGAATATCAGGCACCCCATCCTCGGCTATTTTGGGGCGGTGGACGAGCGGATTGACTTCGGTCTCATTGACCACATCTGCAAAACGAGGCTGGAGTGGTCTGTTGTCTTTCTCGGACCGCTTGTGCAGATGGAGCGCCCGCCGATTAAGCGCCCCAACTTCCATCACCTGGGGAAGAAAAAATATTCCGACCTTCCGGGTTACCTGAAGGCATTTGATGTCTGCCTGATGCCGTTTGTAATCAGCGAATTGACTCTGCACATCAGCCCCACAAAGACGCCGGAATATCTTGCGGGCGGAAAGCCCGTTGTCTCCACCCCAATCCCCGATGTCGTCAGCGATTACTCGGATGTGGTTGCCATTGCCTCAGAGCCCGATGAATTTATCAAAAAAATTGATGAGTGTCTCATCAGCAGGCAGGATGACCTCCATATCAGGATACGAGAGAAGGCGGAGGCGAAATCATGGGGGCACATTGCGGAAGAGATGAGAAAAATCATTCAGTCGCCGACGCTACATAGCTCTGGCGATGGAGCGATGAAATGTCAGAAAGGGTAAAAAAAAGGGCCTTATTTTATATCTTTCTTATTATCCTGCCTTACATCCTGCTTTCGCCATCCCTGAAAAAGGACTGGGCGCTCCTGGATGACCCAACCATGATGACGTGGGGATTGCGGGCTGTTAAGGGCATCTTCAGCCGTTTTGACTTCACCTCTCTCTACACGCCATTCAATATGGAGGGCGGGCGATTTTATCCGGGTTATTATCTGTATCTGGGTATTCGCGGAAGTCTCATGGGGCTCAGCCCCTATATGAACCATCTCTTTGTTCTCGGTCTTCTCTACCTGCAACTGCTTCTAATGCATTATTTCATACACGGCGCAACAAGGCAATACCGCTACAGTGCGTTTGGCATCTGCCTTTATCTCTTTTATGCCCAGGGCGGCTGGAGCACGGCGTATTACAATTGGTATAGCCTGATTACCACGGAGCCGGTTCTTGCTGTTTTGCTCATGTTTTCTCTCGCGCTTTTTCTGGCGGCGAACAGAATAGATGAAAGGCATAAGGCGCGGGTCTTGCTTCTCCTTGCTTGTTCTGTAGTCCTCATGGGATTTGCCTTTTTCACAAAGGAGCCGACCTTTGCATATACGGGTGCGGCGGGTGTGATTTTGCTTTTGACATACTGGCGGCATGGCAATGCCTTTGGACTGTCGCCGACGACGCCAACTCCGCCTAAGCGGTTGCGAAGGCCGGGCCATGGCTCTGGCGACGGAGCGAGGCGCACCCTTGCATGGGGTTATTTTGCCGGAGCAATCTTTTTTGCGCTTTTATTTATCCTGATTTACAAACACCTGTTCGCGACGCGACCTGTCACCTATTACGCCGCACGTTACCGCTTCTCCACCGGATATCTTGCCCATCAGACAGTAACAATCATTTTCAAGATGTTTCAGAATTACACCGTGCTGCTTTTTCTTCTGCCCGCCCTTTTTGCCCTGCGGATTTTCATATCTCTGAAAGATGGCAACCCTCTGGGGAGACGGGAGATGCTCCAGATTATTTTCCTCGTGTGGTGCATCTGCGCCTGCGGCATACTCCTCCCGTGGGAGGAAATCCTTGAGAGGTACCTCATGATACCGACGCTCTGCTTTGCAATATTCGGAGCCCTCGAGGCGTCCGGTTCTGCGGACTTCCTCCTTGGTTCGCATATGGCGAGGATTCGGAAGACGGCGCATGGATTTGCCGCATCCTTCTGGCTTGTGGCGGGCTGTGGCTTTTTGCTTTTCATTTTCGTAAAGGTTTTCATGCCCCAGAAGATTTACACATGGATGCTGAAAATCATGGTGGTTGGACTTATCCTGCTCATCACCATTCGCATCCTGACACAATTTTATAAAAACGGAAAAATGGAGCGACTCTGCCTCCACATCATCATCTTTCTCCTTACATCAGGGTTTCTGCTTTTCCTTTTCATCGGCTCTATGGGTGCGTATAATTTCAATCACAAGTATGACGGGATTGAGGGGGTTCTTGTTCGGATGGTGAGAAAAGTGGCGCGAGACGCTGTCCCGAACGCACGCATTTATTTTCATCAGACGGAGGGATACGTCTCGCAGATGAATTACCGACTTTCCCTCTTTGAAAACCGTCCCGACCTGAAGGCATTCGCCTTTTCGGATGAACCGGGCGCACAATATCAAAAGGGCGACGTAATTATACACCATCCCTGGCTTTCGGGAACAGACCGGTTTCCCTTTTTTGAATACAAGGGTGAATTCAGGCAGGTTGAACCCGTAAGATGCATACACCCTTACATTGCCGGCGCCACATACTCGGAACTGAAGCGCTGGCTCATCGCCCATGCCACATTCCCGCGCGACCCGCGCCTCCCTTTCCTCGAAAAACAGACCCATCAAAACTGGTGGGAAATCTATGTCGTCCTTTCGGATACCCTGACCATTACAGGGGGAAAAAAGGGTTAATTCAGACAACAATCATTCCGTTATTGTCCTGCGCTCTACCAACCATGAGGATGCCCTGAACGGGACATTAAAACTCACAAAAGCCACTATTGACCTTTTCGGTCTCACCTATTAAAACATTTCCATGTATTTTTCACGAACGGCAATCCGGATATTTCTTTTCCTTTTGTCTATTCTTCCCCTTTCTCTACAGGGCATGGCATTTGATTATTTCGAGAACCCCGTAACAGCCCTCTCGGACATCGGCTACCCGGAGGAGACACAGGTCTTATCAAACGCAACCTTCCGCACGCATTGCGGCGCGTTTCAGATTCTTCCGGAGGACGCCGACCCGCGAACGTCTTACACCCTGTCTCTCGAAGACGGGCGCTACCCCATCGTACAATTTTTTATGAGGTGCGGAGCGGTTGATGCGGATGTTGCCGCCTTTGCCGCCGCCATGCCTGAATCCAACAGGGTCGCATATAAGGCAAGCACTGTGAATCTCCGCGGTGAATTCCGTATCATCAAGATTCCCAACCTCATAAATTTCATCCGCATCCGCCTGAGAAATCCCACAACAGCGCCGCTTACGGCGTCTATCCGCCTCCATTACCGTCTGGGCGAGGGTATCCCCATGCAGGTGGATTACCAGTCAAAGGAGTTTATCTATTTCGACTGGAAAAACAGGTCGTTCGGGTTAGAGGAGGATGCCCGTCTTTACGGCGATGCGCGCGAAATCCTCCTTGCCTCTTCGGAAAGGCTCAGCATGGTAAAAGGCGGCATGATGTTTTTCGCGCCCCTGTCGCCCTCTGAAACTCGTGATGTATTCCTCTTTCTTCCATATTTTCCAATGACCGCACGTGATACCCGCATACTGCTCGGTGGGGAGGTCTGGGAGAAAT
>JAPLSR010000186.1 GCA_026398545.1 Candidatus Sumerlaeota bacterium
ACGTGGATATCGGCGCGGATGAGTATTCCAGTCCTCTATATGTTCCCGACACTATTCGGGCGCATATTCTGGGGATTATCGTCCTTTCCGGGGCGAAATATTCCGAAGCGGATATCAATCATGACGGCATTGTCAATGTGGCGGATTTGGTGATGTTTCTCAAGACTGTTCGTTATTAATATAAATTCCACGCATGGGCGGCGGTGAATTCCGACAACCCCGGCTGCACATTTAACTTCCCATAACCCCATGTGTTGTTCAGCACGCCGGTGGCATACATGATATTTCGGGCGCGCGTCGGCGTAATAGCGGGATCAAGGCGGTGCAGGGTGAAATGGAATCATCAGTGACAGAGGGGGATTATGCGGAGATTCTGGGGCGGCTGAGGCACATCCGGAGAAGAATCAAGTCAATTCTTTTGCTTGAAGGGTTTATTCGCTCTGCCATATTTTTTCTGCCCATTTTGCTGATATTTTTCCTTGTGGATAACTTTTTATCCCTTGCCGCCCCGTTGCGGCTTGCAGGAATTCTCACACTTATAACAAGTATAATTGCGGTCTTTCTCCGCGTTGCATGGGCGGTGTTCATCCCCTGGTCGTCGGAACGCACTGCCATCTCATTGGAAAAGGTCTACCCAGAACTTGATAATCATCTTATTAATGCGGTGCAACTCGGTTCCAGATGGCATTCTTGTCTTGTTGAATGCCTGATGAAGCAAACGCTTTTATCCTTTGCGCGCATCAATCTTTCCCGTGCGCCGTGGATGAAAAACCTGAAAAGGGATATCGTTATTTTGTTTGGCATCATACTGCTTGCCTTGTTTTATCCCCTCATTTTTCCTGAGGGATTTTACAATGCAACCGAGCGTTTTCTCAGCCCGCTGGGCGCTATCTCTCCACTTTCGCAGACATCGCTTCTTGTCAGACCCGGCGATGTGACAGTTGCAAAGGGGGATGATTTGGCGGTTTCGGCGGAAGTCTCCGGCACACTTGTGCATGAGGCTATGATGGATATCAAAACGCCAGCAGAGCGCGCCGAAATCCCGATGGCATTTGACGGGATGCGTTTTAACGGCAGACAGCAGGGTGTCACAGCACCCTTACGATACCGAGTCCGTGCTGGCGATGCCGTCTCACCCTGGTATCATGTGCAGGTGGTGGAGAAACCTGCCGTGGAGGAGATAAGGATTTCCTATCATTATCCGCCTTATACAGGATTTAAGAATGAAACGGCATCAAGCTCCGATGGGAATATCAACGCACCAGCGGGGACTGATGCGGAACTATACATCAAGGCGACAAAGCCCATAAGCGCTGCAGAGTTGGTATTTTCCGAGACGCATCGCCATGGTCTTGAGATTGTATCGGATTTGCGTAAAGCCGCCTCCGGGCATATCATACTTAAAGAAAGTGGGACATATCGAATACATCTCACCGATGATTTGCAATACACCAATGACCCCTCGCCCCAATACACAATCACTGTCAGGCAAGACCAACCGCCCCGCATCACACTCATCTCCCCAACCGGTGAGGTTCAAGCCCACCCTACCGCCCCGCTTCCCATCCTGTTCCGCGCGCGTGATGATTATGGCATTGTTCGCATCACCCCCCAGATTGCAAAGAAGGAGCCGTCGGATTTTCAATCCCTTGCCCCGCTCGAAATCAATCCCAGGCACCTTGAGATGGAAGATGGTTACGCCCTTGACCTGAAGGATGCGGCTGCCGGCGAGACGCTATATTTCCGTATGGCGGCGTATGACAATCGTCCTGACCCTTCTCCCAATGAATCTTTGAGTGAGATTTTGAAAATAATCATTCCCTCAGATGGGAAAGAGCCGAAGACAAAGCAAGATAGGGAGACTCTTGAAAAACTAACTCGCCTGAAAGAAAAAACGGAAGAGTTCAAGGAAATCCAGACAAAAGTAATTCAAACTACCCAGGAATTATTAAAAAAATCCCCGAAAACCTGGACATCTTCGGATGACTTTAAAACCTCTGAAATCGCCGCCCTTGAAGACACCTGGGCGCGTTTCTTCGAGGATGCACACTCTGACCTTTCCAAGCTTCCCAAGCTCGTCCCAATAGATACGGCGCTAATCCAGGATACACTTGATATTTATCAGGAGGTGAAAAAGGTTCCAGATAGCCTCCTGCCCAAACCTCGGACTATATCTGTGACTGAAGAACAAACTGGTTTGGAACTGGCAAAGGAACTTACAGCTCATCTTGAAAAATGGCTTCCTGATGAACCCGACAGGATAAAGTGGGAGATGAAGGAGCCTTCAAAGGATTATGAGGTCCCACTTACAAAACTTCCGGATGAGCTGGAGGACATTGTGGGCGACCTGATTGAAAAGGAGGATGACTTCACAGATGCCATTGAAGATGTCTCCTCCAGCTGGGCGGATTCTATTGACAAGGGCGCGGGATGGGAAGCCTCCGATGGTCCCATCTCAAATTACAGCGCACAGGGCGTAACAGGAAACATTCTGCCCAATGCAAATGAGATTGGAGGACGCGCCGGTGAGGGACGTTCGGGACGCTCCCATGGCGAGTTTGTGGAGGGAGTTGCACGCGGAAAGGAAGGTCGCAAAACACCCACACGTCTGACAAATGACCCGTTTGAATCTGGCGTTGTCAGGGATGAGATGAAGGATATGACAACCGGTGCAACGGGCGGGGGCAAACTCAGTGGCGCAGGAGGCGAGGGACTCCGCGGACCCATCCCACCCCACGTGGCGGAAACCACACAACGTCTTTCCGGTCAGCAGGTTGAGATGATTCATCAGGCGGAAAGGCTCAAAATCGCCTTTCAGGCGAATAACCTTCCCACATATAACCTTGACCGCGCCGTTGATGGGATGAAACGTATTCAATCCGACCTGAACAATTACTTTTATCAGAATATCATGCCTGAGCAAAAGGTCGTTCTCCAGAATCTGAAAGGGAGCAGGTCTATTGCCGCAAAGAAGGTGCAACTCACCCGCGAGCAAGAACAGTCAGGCGTGAAAAAGTGGCAGGCACAAATATCTCAGGGCATGAAGGAGACATTCCCGAAGGGATATGAGGAACTGGTTGAGATGTATTTCAAAAAACTTGCCGAACACTGATTAAGGTTCTTTCTCTTCCTCACGCATCATTATAATTTCCAGCGCCCATCATTCATACCCGTATTTTTTCACAAAGACGCTTTTTACAATCTGCACCATGCAAAGATATGTGACGACGATGGCAAATATGATGATAATATAGAAAAAGGGAGGTTTGACAAACCCGAAGGGAACTCTCAGGGGACTCAATGTAATTGTGAATCCCATAAGGACGATAAGCAGGGATGTAAAGGCAAGGAATCTGCTCGCTCTGCTTTCAATAATTGGAATTTTGTGTGTCCTTATAACGTGGATGACGAGCGTTTGTGTGCTGAGAGATTCCAGAAACCAGATGGTGTGGAATAAGTTCTGATTTGCTTTGAAATACAGCAGGATAAAAAATGTCAGGAAATCAAAGATGGAACTTATGGGACCGATAATTATCATGAATCTTCTGATTGCTTCGATATTCCAGGGTTTTGGTTTACTGATATAGTCCTCATCCACCCTGTCAGTTGCGATGGAGACCTGGGAGAGGTCATATAGGAAATTATTGAGCAGAATCTGGATAGGGAGCAT
>JAPLSR010000080.1 GCA_026398545.1 Candidatus Sumerlaeota bacterium
TGACGGTGGCATCAAGGGCGTCTTTTTTGTCGATGATGCCAATCCTGTCCAGCTCCATGGTGGCGTGGCGTATCATCTCCTCATCAGGTTTTTTCCAGATGGCGTCGGAGTCATAGCAGAAATATTCGAGACCAAGCCAAACCTTTGAGCGGTCGGCAACCATGTAAGGACTCCAGTTGTTGAAGAATTGAAGCCGCCCCACATCCACATCAGGTTCCTGAATGTAAATCCAGTTGTCTCTTATAAGCCCCTGTCCTGTCCCCGCTTTAATCTTCAATCGATTCAGGAGGAGACCGACCGTCATAAAATCCCTGTATATGAGACCGCCGGCAACCTCAGCGACTGCTTCAGGCACGGGAGGTTCCATACCGCCGATTAAATCTTTGACGGGCATGGTGGAGAAGAAATAGTCGCCCTCAAGTCTCCGCGTGGCGCCATCTTTGTTATTTTGCGCCGTGACCGCCTTCACATGAAAACCGTCCGTATGAATTTTCACAACTTCATGGTTTGTAATAATCTCGCCGCCGCGGGCGTGAATCCGGGACGCCACCTCCTCCCACATCTGCCCGGGACCATACTTGGGATAAAGGAATTGCTCAATCAGTGAAGTTTCGGTTCCCTTATCGGGAAGCCTGCCCCCTCGTCTGCCCATACGCCTCAGGATATGGGTGATTGTCTTCCAGATGGAGAGCCCCTTGACCCTCTGCGCGCCCCATTCTGCGCTGATTTTGTTGCAGGGCATTCCCCAGACCTTCTCCGTGTAAGACTTGAAAAAGGTGAGATAAAGTTCCTTTCCAAACCGGTTAATGAAAAATTCTTCCAGATTTTTTTCCCTCCTGATGGGGAAAAGGGCGCTTTTCACGTAACTCAGACCGATTCGGGCAGTTCGCGCGAGACCCAGGTTGGCAATGGTTTTTGCGTTCAGGCTGACCGGGTAATCGAAAAATCTTCTGAAGCAATAGATGCGCGAGCGCCGATTGCGCAGTAGCATGACCTTGTCAATTTTTTCCGGGTCCCGGATTTCAGGACCGGTGTGAGATTCAAGTGGAAGGATGCGCAGCCACCAGTCCATCACCCTTTCAGACTTGGAAAAAAACCGGTGACCGCCGATGTCAAGCCGGTTTCCCTTGTAATTGACGGTCTTTGAAATGCCGCCCACATCATCAGATTTCTCAATAACAATGGGGGTAATATCCGTTTTCTGAAGGAGTTCATAGGCGGCTGTCAGACCAGCGGGACCTCCGCCGATGATGATAGCCCTGAGCGTCATCGGTTTTAAAAGTGTGCTTAAAAAAAGGATTAACGTCTGCACAATATGCAGCGCAATTTAGTAAAATCCCAACTCGCACAGGAAGATGATTTTGACAAGCCCTTTCTTTGGCTCGGGGGGGTGGAATGGAAATCAGCAGACAAATTGCTTTACAAATCTCCCATATTTCGGATTATTCTTTCTGGTCTTCTTTTGGGGTATTGTGTTTTTTATTCAGGACTTTTTTCTGATGAGGCATAATTTCAAATCTGATTCTCACACGGCAATTTTTTATGCCGTCCTGCTTGCCATGATTGCTGGCGGCGTATATTTTTCCAGCCTTCACAAATCCTTCGTTTATCGTGACGGCGACTATGTGGTGAACAATCCAGACGTGCAGGATATTCATAATCTGCCGCGGCTCTTCACCGCATTTTTCCCCTCAGGTGCGCAAGGTCAGAGGTTTTACCGCCCTCTGACATCTCTCAGTATAATGATGGATTACCTTATCTGGAGGACAAATCCCGCGGGATATGGTGCGACGAGCATACTTCTGCACATGGCGGCCACACTCCTGTGTTTCTTTCTCTTTTTACAGATGACCGGCGGGGAGATAGGGAAAGCCTTTTTTGCGGCGTTACTTTTTTCCCTTCATCCGCTTCATACGGAAAATGTCGCCTCGATTGCAGGGAGGGCGGAGACGCTGGGAGGCATTTTTTTTCTCGCCGCACTCCTTGTGGGCACAGCTGTCCATAGAGAGGATTTTCTACCTTCCAGCGGAAAAGTCCAGGCAGAGGATGTGCGCCATTCTGCGGGAAAACGTTTTTCCCCGAACTTCCTCAGGCGTCTTCCCGTATTCCCCATTCTGCTCGCCCTCTTTTATCTCCTTGCACTCCTGTCACACGAATCGGCGTTCATGCTTCCTCTCGTGATTTTACTATCCGACCTCCTTTTTCGGGATGAAAAGCGCCGGGACAGGAAGGCGCTCATTGCTCATGCCCTTCGGGTCTATATTCCGCTTCTCCTTGTCCTCATCATATATCTTGTCATCCGGTTTATGGTTTCATCGACGGAAATCTCATCCACACTCCCTGCGACACATTTCAGCGCTATTAAGAAGATTTCCCTCGCCCCGCGGCTGTTCACCCGTTATCTGTCACTCACAATACTCCCCTTCCAATTGAGCGTCATCCATGGAGTGGAAGAGTTGCCGCCACTCTGGATATCGCTGGTTATCTGCGTGCTCTTTATTATCGGGGTCATTGTCCTGCGCCGAAGGCAGCCGCTCATCTCATTCAGTCTCGGTTTTTTTCTCCTGACGATGCTCCCTGCGATTATATGCGCATCGGAAGACCTCATGACAGAGGGCACAACCTATCTGGCAACGGCGGGCTTCTGCCTGGCGCTGGGTGCGGGAGTTTCATCGCTCATCCCATTGCGGGATAGACTGATGGATTCAGGAGGCGGTGTTGCCGCAATGATTATCGGGCTTTCCCTGCTCAGTTTTTATGGAGTCCGCACATACAACCGGAACCAGGATTGGTCTGATTCCATATCCCTCTGGCGGGCGGAGTGTGATGTGCATCCGCAGTCAGCCATCTCTCTGAACAATCTTGGCGCAAGCTATTATGCCTCCGGTCAAGTGGCTGATGCGGAGGCAAGTTTCAGAAAGGCGATTGAGGTGGCGCCAGACTATTATCAATCCTATCACAATCTGGCGCAGCTCTTCCTTGATATGAAGAAGAGGGATGAGGCGGAAAAGGTTCTCGACCGCGCCGCCAAACATGGCACTGACCCTGAGGGAGCCAATTTCGCCACCATTGGCATTCTGTATCAAGAACTGGAGCGTCCTGTCACGGCGCAGAAGATGTTTGCAAAAGCGCTTGAGGTCAATCAGAAAAATATCACAGCCCTTTCGGAACTTGGAAATTATGCCTACGAGAGGGCGCAGTATGAGAAATGCATTGAATTCCTGACACGGGCGCTGTCAGCGGCTCCGGCACGTCCCATGAGGGCAATGCTCCTCAGCAACCGCGCCATGGCTTATAATAACACCGGCAGGCAGGAGCAGGCGCTTTCCGACCTCCGCGAGGCGCTCGCCCTTAATCCAAAACTTGCCCATCCTTATCTACTTATAGCAGAGATTGAAGATAAAAGGAAATTTCCCGAAAAATCCACTGCGATTCTGGAACAGGCGTTAAAGAATATACCCGATGCGCCGTTTGAAATCTACAGCGCACTGCACCAGCTTTACAACCAGTTTAATCAGCCCCAGAAGGCATTTGACATACTTTATGAATATCAGAGGCGCATGCCTCATGATATCCGGGTGCAGATGGCAATCGGGGAATTCTGCCTCAACTGGTATTTACAGAATCCGTCTGACAAGGGCAAGCTCGCCACCGCCGCAACATGCTTCAAAAATGCCGTCAGACTGAACCCGCGCAACATCCGCGCCCTCATCATGTATGGCAAGACAGCGGCTCTGGCGGGAGAGCCCGATGCGGCGGAAAAAATCTGGGGGCAGGCGCTCAAGCTGGAACCGGAAAATGCTGAAGCGAAGGAACTTTTGAAAAATCTCGGGAAATAATCCTGTGCGCCTGTCATGGCGGTTGGCTGATGAGGGTATGAATAATCTGCTTTATCTTCGCCGGTATCTGGTGCGGCACATCTGGCTCATCCTCGGAGGGACAGTTGCCATCTTCATTGGCAACTGGTTCAGCCTCCTGATACCAAAATACACGGGGCTTGCCGTGGATTACATCCGCTCCGACAGTGTAACGGGACGCGGGATTCTAAAGTTCGCCCTGCAGATTATCATGTTCGCATTCCTGCAGGCATTTTTCATCTTCTTCATGCGTCAGCTCATGCAGGGTGCGGCGCGGAGAATAGAGTTTGAGTTTCGGAACGACCTCTTTCTGAAGTTTCAAAGTCTCCATTCCGGGTATTACGATGTTCAGAAGGTGGGCGACCTCATGGCACACGCCACAAACGATGTGGAGGCGGTGCGCATGTTTCTCGGACCGGGCATCATGTTCAGTATCTTCATCCTCTTCCTCTTCCCCATGGCTTTCTACCGCATGTTCAGCGTGAATTTCCAACTGAGTTGTTACTCAATCATCCCACTGCTCATCATGCCATTTTACGTGAACAGGGTGGGAAACAGGATTCATAAGCGTTTTATGGCTGTGCAGGACCAGTTTTCCCTCATCACATCCATTGCACAGGAGAACCTGGCAGGCATCCGTGTGGTGAAGGCGTTTGTCCATGAGGATACCCAGAAAAATGTGTTCGGGCAGGCAAATCGGGAATATATCGGGAGAAATTTATCGCTGGCGCGCATTGCGGCGGGATTTTTCCCCGGGATGCACCTCCTTGCCGGTATGGGCATCCTCATCCTTCTGTGGCTGGGCGGACGTCTTGCCATTAAGGGACATCTGACACTGGGAGAGCTCACCACACTCACCATGCTCCATATGAAACTCTTCTGGCCCATGTTCACATTTGGCTGGCTCATCAGCCTGTATCAGCGCGGCGCCGCTTCCATGAAGAGAATCTACGATATTATCAAGGTGACGCCGGATGTGCGCGACACTGACATGACCGATTTTTCCATCACCGCCATCCGGGGCGATATTCGCATAAACAATCTGACCTTCTCCTATGCAGGCGGCGAGGAACCGGTGCTGAAGGATATTTCCGTCCACGTCCCAGCCGGCGCCACTCTTGGCATTGTTGGTCCTGTAGGTTGTGGCAAGTCCACTCTTATCCGTCTCCTCGTGAGGCTTTATAATCCGCCGCAGGAGATGGTCTTGATTGACGGTGTGGATGTGCGCCGTATCCCTCTTCAGACTCTGCGCAAACACATCGGTTTTGTCTTTCAGGAGCCTTTCCTCTTCTCGGACACGATTCACAATAACATCGCCTTTGGTGTGGTATCGGTAACAAGAGAGGAGGTCATTGAGGTGGCAAAGAAGGTGCGCCTGCACGAGGAGATTCTCTCCTTTCCCCAGGGATATGAGACAATGCTGGGCGAGAGGGGCGTCAATCTCTCCGGCGGGCAGAAACAGCGAGTCGCCCTTGCCCGCGCCCTTGTTCGGAACCCACACATCCTGATACTCGATGACACCCTTTCCGCGGTTGACACAGAGACGGAATCCGCCATTCTGTCCGTCCTCCAGAGGGAGATGCAGGTGCGCACCTCCCTTGTAATCTCCCACCGTATCTCATCAGTCATGAGGGCGGACGAAATCATTTTTCTGGAGAACGGGCGTATAGTGGAGCGCGGCACACATGAAGGGCTTGTCGCCCTCGGTGGGCACTATGCATCCATCTATGAAAAGCAGCGTCTTGAAGAGGAAATTTCAGGGTTTGAAAATAATGAGAACGGGCGCGGTGAAAAGGAAATTTCTCACGGCATAAACGGGCGCAATAAACAAACGACGCAGGATTAATCCTCATCAATAATGACCCGCCTCCCAATGACACGAAGGCGCTCTGAGGTGGCAAGGTCGAGCGCCCTCGGCAACAGGCGATGCTCATAATCAAGGATGCGCTCGGACAGCGTTTCCTCGGTGTCGTCAGTCAGGACAGGAACCACCGCCTGCAAAATTATGGGTCCCGTGTCCACATCGCCATCGACAATATGAACGGTGCATCCACTGACCTTCACACCGTGGTCGAGCGCCTGTTTCTGGGCGTGGAGACCGGGGAAGGCGGGGAGTAACGCCGGATGAATGTTGATGATTCGGTTTGGATATGCGTCAATAAGGACACGGCTCAGGAGTCGCATGAAACCCGCAAGCACAATTAACTCGATATTGTTGTCCCGCAGGACCTCCAGCACTGCGGCGTCATACCCCTCACGTTTTTTGCGATAGGGTTTGGGGTCAACAATGACTGTTTTAACGCCGAATTTTTGCGCCTTTTCAAGGGCGGGGGCATCCGCACTGTCTGAGAGGACAAGCGCAATCTCTGCATTGGGAAGACCGCCCGCCTCCTTCACTCTCAAAATCGCCTCCATGTTGGAACCACGTCCTGAAACCAGTATCGCCACACGCATCATCATCCCCTCCTCTTTGCCGAGAAATCGCCCGCGCGGGAAAGGTATATCTTGCAGAATATCAGGAAAAAACTCAACCCAAGGATAGCCAGACAATAAATCAGCGGCGCCACATGCATGGTCAGACGCCAGTCAAGGTCGATACCGGCGAGGAACGCTGTTGGAGCTTCGAGAAGAAGTGCAACGAAAACCCATCTCCGCCATGAAGTAATGAGCGCAAGAAGGATTCCCAGAAGATAACCGGCGAATAAAACACGGCTCCCGGCGAATAGTCCGCCCATGACATGGCTTCGGAAAAAGATGCGCCACACGCCCCGCAGGGTGACCCTGACAACCTCAGGCACGGTGTGAAGCCCGAAGATATAATGAAATGTGCTGGTAGGTTCACCGGCGTAAGGATTTTGTCTGACCTCTTCAGCGCCGGGGAATCCGGGGCGACCGGCAAATTCACGGTTGCGGTAAAAACTGGCGTGGATGTTGGAGGAGTAAAGCGGGTCGCCCGCGTATTGTTCATTGAAGACAAGATGCGGTTCAACCATGATGAGGGGCAGGAAAATCGCTGTGATATATACAATGGGTTGAACCTTCCGCCTTATGCAGAATATAAGCGTGAGGGGAATGGCAAAGCTCAGCGACGTGACCTGTGTGAGAGAGAGAATACCTGTAATCAATCCGACTTTAAAGCCGCCCCATATCTTCTTTCCGCGCAAACCATCCAGCGCCGCCAGAAATGCGAGGATGAGCAGGAGATATATCTCCATACGCAGACCCCGCGCGCTCACGAAGATAAAATAGGGGTTGACGGCGCAAGCGAATGCGGCGCCCAGCGCAACAGGCGCGCCGAACCATCTTCTCGCTATATAAGCGGTTGCAGGTATCACGGCAACGGAAAGAAGGAATGTCAGAAGGCGGAGTGTGGCGTCATTCTCCGGCGCAATCCAGAATGCCATTCTCAGAATCCAGATGAAAAAGGGTTCGCGGACATACGGCGCAGTGGTTGTTGCAGTTTCAAAGAGACCGCCGCCCCTTTGGGCGATGTCCAGATATCCTGCGGCATCGGGGTCGAGGAGTTGACCCGCACTCCCAATAAGACCTGACCACCGGAGGCATCCCCCAAGAACTATAAAGCTTGCGACATAAAGGAGAAAGGTACCTGCGGGAATTTTCTCAAAATATTTCCGGCTGATAAGGACGACCACAAGAATGGTTGCAACAACAAAAAATGCCTCCCATATCCATGGCGAGGTGTAAATGCTCAGCCAGGGCAGAAGGGTTGAAAGGGCTGTAATGCTCAATGCCGCCGCCCCATCCATTGACTTCCATCTCCGGTGGATATGAACCATCAGGGGAATGAAAAACATGATGATTATCGGGGGAAAAACAATGAGCAATCGGGCAACCGGCGAGTAAATATACCTTTCCATGCGGCTCAGGATAATTACGGGCGGGACGGCGCTTCCTGACTCGGCGGTTATCTCAAGGGTGTCAACTCCCTTATCTGAACCTCCGTAAAAGACCCTGATTTTACCATCAAGCGGAACATTCCTCCTTTTTCCCCCATTGAGCGAGACATGGAAAGCGGCGCCACTTGATTTCGTCTTCACCGTCTGCAGGTGGAATGTGGTGAGGGCATGGGTGTCTCTTGGAAGGCGCAGAATCAGTCGTCCCCTGCCACCGGGCGGAAGGGAGAGTTTGTTTTCACCAAAGACCCAATCCCCTTCCACCGTATGCCCGAGACTGCGCAGCCCGGGCGCATCAAGCGCCAGAAATCCCCCCTCCCTCAGCACAAATGGTTTCTCGCCGTTAAGGAGTATATACATTGAGGTAAGGGCAAGCGCCAGCGGGATAATGACGGAGACAAGATAAAGGATGGGAAATGTCAGGAATTTCCCGGTCTGTATCTGGGGTGTGGTCTGTTTCACGCTGAACTTCCGCCAAGCAATCATTCCCGCGCCCGCGCGCAACTTGTTTAACTGATTCACAGGAGGGATGTAACCGTCAAGCATTTTAAAAATTCAGTATTCAAAAAATTTCCCGATGATGGGCATGTGTGAAATATGGTTTCGCCTTGACGGGGCGATTCTCCATTCATAGCATCCGTTACTCTTATACAGGAGATGCACGGCGGAGCAAGTCATGATTGGCGGAGTTCCTGCGCTTATAAAGGTCCTTTTAATCTTCACACTTGTTCTTGTGCTGAACAGGTTGTGGCTCCATCTTGGTCTCGCCCTGATTCTGGGCACAATGGCAATGGGTCTATGGTTCGGCAATGGAGCGACCGGCTCACTTCTCATTATCTTTAGAGGAGTCAGCGACAGTGAATGCATCCTGCTTATCATTGCCATATATAACATCCTCACACTCACACAGCTTATGAGCCGGACGGGGCAGATGCAGAGGATGATTACCAGTGTGCGGGCACTGGCGCCCTCGCGCCGGATAGCGCTGGCAATATTGCCTGCCATAATCGGTTTTTTATCCATGCCGGGTGGTGCGGCGGTCTCTGCGCCCATGGTGGAGGCGGCGGATGAGGAGAAATCCCTCGACCCCGCCCAGAAGACGGCGATTAATTACTGGTTCCGCCATGCATGGGAGTTCTGGTGGCCCCTTTATCCGGGGACGCTTCTTGCTTATGAGATGTCAGGGTTGACGGCATGGCAATTCGCCACCGTTCAGATGCCCTTATCACTTTTTTCCCTTATCTTCGGGGCTATTTTCCTCCTGTTGCCACTCAGGCTCGGACCCAGGAAGGCGCACCCGACAGGGAAAATATCCAACCTTGTTCTCTCAATGTTCCCCATTATCCTCCTTATGGGAGTGTGGGTGGTGGCGGGGGCAATCACAAGCCGTTTTACACGCTCAAATTATCCACCGCTCCTACTGGGAATCTGGGCGGCAATGACATGGGTTCATTTCATGGGCGGTGCGGATAAAAAGACCTGGATGGATATCCTGAAAAACAAAAAAACTCTCCTCATACTTGTTGTCGTGGCGGGGGTGAAGGTCTTTTCCAGGATGCTGGGGACACCTGTGCCGGGCGGTGAAAAAATTGTGGACCTGGTGGGGAGAAATCTTAAGACTCTTCACATCCCTGAGCTGTTAATCGTCATGCTTATCCCTTTTATATCCGGAATTGTTACAGGACTGGGGGTGGGATTTGTGGGGTCAAGTTTTCCAATAGTGTTATCACTGGCTGCCAAAAATCCCGCCGTCACGCATATCATGTCTTATGTGGTTCTCGGCTACGGGTTTGGATATATCGGGATGATGCTATCGCCGGTTCATGTATGTTTCGTTCTGTCCAACGAGTATTTCAACACATCCACAATGCGCGCTTACAAAAAAATATGGTTGCCTTCCATGGGGATTCTTTGCGCCGCCGGGCTTCTCAGTTACATTGCCTCGCACTTCGGATGATTCATAAGACATTTTATTTACTTTGAGAAATTTATCTTGTCTTTCGTCATGGATTGTCACCATACATATTAAGTTTTTCATATAACATCCGACCCTGAAATTTTAGAGAGCTCTCTCTGGCGGTTCACTTATGAACATACCTTATTATCTTGATAATCTGGGCATTTCCCATCCTCTACAGGATAAAATCGGACTCACCATCTTTTATATCCTTTTGCTGACCATATTACGGCTGTTAATAGGCGGCTTGATTAACAGACGCATCAAGGATGTAAAGAAACATTATTACTGGGCACGCACCGCCACCTATGGGACATCCCTCCTTGGCTTGATTCTCATCATCTCCGTCTGGCTCAAGAGCATGTCCTCCCTTGCCACATATCTGGGTCTTGTCACCGCCGGTCTGGCATTGGCATTGCGTGACATCATCGCCAATTTTGCCGGATGGATTTTTATCATCCTGAGACAACCGTTCCGCATGGGCGACCGCATACAAATCGGCAACTTCAAAGGCGATATCATAGACATCAACATCCTGCAGTTCAGTATCCTTGAAATCGGAAACTGGGTGGACGCCGACCAGAGCACAGGGCGCATCATTGACATCCCCAACGGGATGGTCCTCACCCAGCCCATCGCCAATTATACGAAAGGTTTTGAATACATCTGGGATGAGATTCCAGTCCTTATCACGTTTGAAAGTAACTGGAAGAAGGCAAAGGAACTCCTCAACACCATTGCGCTGGAGAAGGCGGAGAGACTATCACAGGACGCCGAGAATCAGATTCGCGCCGCCGCCCAGAAATATATGATTTTCTACAAACATCTCACACCCACAGTTTATACCGATGTGCAGGACTCCGGCATTCGCCTGACCATCCGCTATCTCACCAAAACCCGCCACCGCCGCATCATGGTTCAGACTATCTGGGAGGCAATTTTGGAAGCCTTTGCAAAGGAACCGGATATCGACCTCGCTTACACTACACGACGCATTTTTGATAATACCAAAGAAGGCAAAAAAACCTTGCGACCACCTGAAGGGAAACAGTCATGACATTATATCCATTAATCAAAGCCACATAAGGCGTTACACCAACAGGCAATGCGCCGTCCTGAATAATTGCGCATGAGATGGGACTTATCTTGCGGGGGTGTTTTGAGGCTACGGTGGAGACATCTTGATGCCAATGTAAGCCTGTCTTGCCCGCGTAAGTTGATATTTTGCCTCAATAACTTTGATATTTTTTTCGCCAAGAATCTTTTCACGGATTTCGACAGCCCTTTCTGCGAGTTTGACGGAGGATTCATAATCCTTTTCATCCCATTTGCGG
>JAPLSR010000298.1 GCA_026398545.1 Candidatus Sumerlaeota bacterium
CAATCATCACCATCGCCAATGCCATCGAGACGTGTGCCGCTGTGCGCCTCAATCCACTCCGTGGGCTGCGTCTTCTGAGAAAGCATGAGTTCTATGAATGAAAAACCATCCACAAAATAAGCCGCACCAGAGGTATCAACGCTGGGGGCTCCGAAGAGGACATCATAAAAGCCGTTGGCGTTCGCATCACCGAGTCCGGCAATGCTGATGCCCACGCCTTTGGGGTTTCTCGTTGCTCCCTTTACGCCGGCAGACACATCCAGCACGCCCCCCGTGCCGATACCCTCACGGCTGCCGGGAACAATCCTGAAATAACCGGGCGTGCCATCACCGGCAATAAATCCTAAGGCGAAATCATCAAGACCATCCCCATTCAAGTCCCCAATGCCTGTCAGGGCAAGATTGGGATACTGAGTTGCAGTAGCGCCCTTGATTCTGACGCCTGCCACGCCCCCCGCCTGTCCGACATCGCCCAGCCGCAGGGGACACGGCAACTGCGCCCATGCCGCCATATTCAAAATGAGCACAAGAACCAGGAAGAGCTTCATAGGACTATACTTAATGTTCATGGCTCGCTCCCTTTTCCTTTCTACGTTAGTCCGCCGTAGCATTGGCGCAGGCGGATCTGCCTCAGGCGGTTTAAAATTCTCAAATTCTTCAATTCTCCAATTCTCAAATCTTCATCCGCCTAAGGCGGATTACTTCTTCGCGGCGGGCATCTCCTTCTTACTCTTAAAAAATTCAGCGGGGAGGTCCCAGCCGTAATCAATCTGCTCATACTGAGTCTTCTCAAGCTCGGAAAGCGCCGGTTCCTTGATGATGTGCGGCGTTACGAACATAACCATTTCAAGCTTATTATTTACAGTGCTATTTGACTTAAAGAACCAACCAATTACTGGAATATCCATAAACCAGGGCGTTCCCAGAGTCGCATCAGTATCAGTAGCCTGACGCAATCCACCAAGCAGAACTGTTTCCTCATCGCGGACAATCACATTTGTTTCCGCTGAGCGACGGTCAATTTGAGGCAAAATATGCGTTATCTTGTCAGGACCGCGATAAATCTTCTGATCGGGTTTGACCTTCATACGCACATAACCGTTATTTGTGACATACGGAGTAACCTCCATGGTAATACCAGATTCTTTGAATTCCGCCTGTACAGTGACAGAGCCGCCAGAGCCAGCAAGGCTATTTAAATATGGAATCTCATTAATAATCTCAATTTTAGCGGGTACATTATTCAAAGTTATAACTCTTGGATTAGAGAGGACTCGTATTAACGATTTATTCTGGTTGGCATTAACAAAGGCGTCAAAATCGAAACCCTGTCCAAAGATGGATACCATTCTACCCCAGGTCAGATTAGACCCAAGACCAGCTGCTGTATTAGTCGCAGAGTTAAAGGTATCAGGGACATCATATTTGGGAACTTTAGGGGTATATCCAGTGATAGTTTCGACCACCTTTTCCACCTGACCTGTTATAGGGTTCAGGGTGGTTGTAGTCTGAGTAATAGGCTTGCCTCCGGTATATTGCTGGGTTTCACTCAGACTCCAGTTCATGCCGATTTCCCGGAGGAGCTCTTTGCTAATATCCACGAGGCGCATCTCAATCATGACCTGTTTTTCAGGAACGTCCAATTTGCCAACTAAATCTAATAAGGTATTAAGATTCTCGGAGGTGTCTGTTATAATTATTGAATTGGAATCATTATCTGGTTGTATTTGGGCTTTTGGTGCTTTTGTTAAAAATGGACGTAATGTTTCTGTAAGTTTGCTAGCAGGTACCCAATTAACAGGAACATGATAGGTTTTAGTTTCTTCTTCAATATCTTTTCGTAGTATAATGCGGACGATTCCGCCCGGCTCCTTCACAAATGCCATATCTTGTGTCTTCAAAATCGCATCGAGCGCGTTTCCCAGCGGAACATCCTCTAAATCGAGCGTAATTATCCCAGTCACCACATTGCGCGACATAATAATATTCAGCCCCGTCTTCTGGGCTATCATGCGGATGACGTTCTGGAGGTCGGCGTCCTTGAAGCGCAAGGTCACCAGCTGCGCGAAGACATCTTCTTCCGGCAGGACAGCGTTTGATGGCTTGAGAGCGGTTTCCTTATTTATGGGAGGGACAAAAAATCCGGGGGGGGGGACTTTGGTCTCGGTCTGTTTCGCCTGGGCAAGGATAAGTGGTTTCTCCGCTCCGTCGCCAGAGCTATGGAGCGTCGGCGACTTTACATTCACTGCATCCACGACGCGGTCAAGTGAGTCAGGCGCAGGCGCGGGGGATGAAGCGGGATTTGCGGAACTGGAGATGGAAAAATACATATCAGCATCTGGGGGGATGGCGCTGTGTCGCTCCGGTTTTTCAGAAAAGACGACCCGGATTTCACCCGCTTCCTGTTCGATTGTGTAAGAGGCGAGTTTTTTGAAATAAAAATAAACCCTGATGGAGGAAGAGTCGCCGACGCTCCATAGCTCTGGCGACGGAGCGGGTGAGCCTTCTTCCCTCTTCAGGCGGACACTTTCAAGAAAAACGCCGTCATATTTAAGGACGCGCTCCTCACCGGCAAGAACGGCACCGGGGAATTCTATGTAGCCGTATCCAGCCTGATGAAAAAGGTGGTCCTGATAGACGGGGGTCTCGCCCGCAGCGGGGGCGCAGTCAAGGTGGATGCGCAGTATCTCGGCATTCCCCCTTGCCCCGATGCTGGCGCCATCAATCCTTACTGGCTCCGATGTCGCTCCCACCGCAAGAAGCATCATCAAGGCGACACCCCAAACCAAATGGGAGACATTCCATTTAATCATTCCGCCCGCTCCTTTCCTTCGTGTCATCAGTCATAAAGAACCCCTAAAAAATTGAAATCTATTCACCATAGTCCGCCTCAGGCGGACACAAAGAACACATAAAAATCTGAAATCCCGATATATCATCCTCATTCACATTATTCAGTCTTGCCGCCAGGTATTACAGAAATTTCCTTCACAAGACCCCTGTATGAGACCACCACCGATTTGTCATTAATCTTCTGCACCACCGCATCAGGATACCTCGGAATCTTTTCCCCCTCTTTCAGAATATCATCACCAATGAGGACGGTACGCTCCTCAGCCTTGGGCTGCCATATAACGCCGCCCACATGGGTCTCTATCCAGGAGGGCATGGTGATAACTGGGGTCTCAATTGGGGGCGCACCTATTGGTCCAGGACCCTCGGTGGTCGGGGAGGAACCCGTCTTTATAATCTCCTGGTTTGCCAGAGCAATCTGTGTCTCAGCATCCTTACTCACCTCCGGTTCTGTGACTTCGGGGAGGAGTTCTTTAATCTGGCTGATAAGCGTCTTGGCGTTCTCCAACCGGTGTTCCTTGACGAGTTTCTGGAGGTTCTGGACAAACTCCTTGACGAGGATTGTGTTGCGAATCCATGGGACAATCATCGGGTCTTTGAGTTCTGCGGGATTATAAATAAAGTCAGGAGGGTGTTTCAGAAGCCTTTTCACCTCAGGGTCATTAATGATACCCCGCGCCTGGCCGGTCTCTTCACTCTCCCTTGTCGGCTGTTTTACAGAGGGAATGGTCATAATCTGAACCTCAGAAATAACCTCATGGGGAGTGGGAGTTGGAGAGGAAACGGTGACCGGTTCTGCAGGCTGGGGTGTGGGTACAGGCGTGGAAGAATTCCCCGAACCTTTCACATTGCCAAGGTCGCCAGTGGCATCCCGCGTGGCAACCTTTTCAGCTGTTTTGTCGTCCGGTCCAGCCCCGGCAAGAACCGAGCCTACTCCGCCGAAGCGGCTGCGAAGGCCGGACAAAACCACAAACAAAATAATTAATAAAAGACTCCAATGAAATCTGCCTGACTGCCTCATCATTTTCACTCCTTCGGTAATGTCTATAATCCCTTACTGCTTTAAAGCCTTATTAAACATAAATGTACCGATATTCACCGTGACAGGGTGAATGCTCGGGCGGTTTTCATTATTACCTATGCTGAAAGACTTGACGCGCATGAAGCGGTTCTGATTTTCCTCAATCAGGTTGAGGAACTGTCCGAGTTCATGATAGCGGCAGTTACATTCAATTTTATAAGGAATTTCAGTATAGAGGATTGAGCCGCGGCGTTCGAGGGGGTCCACGCGTCGTGCCTGAACACCAGTAATCCTCAGTATGCGGATTAACTCCTGGAAGAATCCGGGGGCATCAGGAGAGGAGGGTAGCCGCATGGAGGCTTCCTCTACCACCTTGCGCATCTCGGTGATGATGGGTCGGTTCTTCTCCGCCTCATCAATATCCTTGAGACCGCCCTTCAGTATTTTGATCTCCTCA
Source organism: Candidatus Sumerlaeota bacterium (assembly GCA_026398545.1). Taxonomy (GTDB): domain Bacteria; phylum Sumerlaeota; class Sumerlaeia; order MWCT01; family MWCT01; genus JAPLSR01. Next base: position 4,332 of record JAPLSR010000298.1, read on the forward strand.
TTAAGCGTCTTCTTGATCGCCTCATTTCGCAAATAATATGGCTTAAGGATGTAGAAATGCCACCAGCCTACCCCGACTATGACCACCATGGCTATGAAGATGCCTACCGACATGTTTTTCTTTGCCTGTTCATCCAGTATCATATTGCGCCCTCCAACAATCCGCCTGTGGCGGATTAATCTGTAACCCACCCACTCTTGCAATCTCCCGGAGGATGGGTGGATTCATGGCTCTACAAATTACTTCTTCTCCAACGCAACAAGTGGTTTACTCGTCAGTATCAGTTTAAAATGATTCACATTGCGTCCTCCAACTCTATCCAGGTAGGTGGCGTCAATCCTGATGTCCTGGAAATTATCCATGAACTTGCGGGTGCTTCCATTCGTGCCCTGTTTGCTGTAATTTCTCATGGCGTCATGGAATTTCATAATCAGCTGGATGCGCTGGTCAGCCTCATCCGCCCAGGTAATGCCCTCAATGGCGAGGGTTTGTGTAACGATGGGTTTGGTGATCATGGGAGGTTCCGCCCCTTTCTTACCGCCTTTTATCCACACCTCCCGTATCTTCATGGAATCCTGTGTCTCCTCCTCACGAACATCCTCACTGACATCCATATTAGTTATATAAACGCCGGGGGGGACAATTTCCGCGAGCATGTTTATCTTTTCCGCCCATAGCAGTCGGTTCGGTGGATCCAGCGCCTTCAGAATCTCCATCTGGCTTGCCAGAATGGTGCGAAGCCCGATAAGGTCCTTGAACTGCGCCTGCTTTGATTCGACATTCTTCTTGAGGTTGTCCCGTTCCGTCTGCAGTGTGATGAGATCCCTGTCATCCTTCAACTTCTTATGCACCACGAAATATACAACGCTAAAGACGCCGATATAGACAATGATGAGGACGAGGATGACGATGGGCGTGGCATCAGAAGGGACCTTGAATATCTTCGCTGATTCCTTCTTAAATTTGGTCATTTCAGGAGGAAGGAGGTTGATCTTGATCATTTAGTCTACCACCTTTCGTAGCGCTAAACCGATTCCGACGCCCAGATGCTCCTGAGCCGCCG
>JAPLSR010000031.1 GCA_026398545.1 Candidatus Sumerlaeota bacterium
TCTTACGGGCAGGAGGAACTTGAACTCTTGAACGGCATTGCCAACCAGTCCGCCATGGCGATTGCCAATGCCAAATTGCACGCCCGACTTGTGGAACAGCATAAAATCGCACAAGAGATGGAGATTGCCCGCACTATACAGATGAATCTCCTGCCCAAGGTTTATCCTGCGATGGAAAATATTGAAATTTCCGCCATGAGCCTTCCCGCCAAAAAGGTGGGCGGGGATTATTATGATTTCATTCCGCTTGGTGATGGCGGGCAGTATGGAATTGTGGTTGCAGATGTGTCCGGCAAGGGAGTTCCTGCGGCAATTATGCTTGGCACCATCCGTGCCTCACTTCTCATCATTGCCCAGCAAAAGGATGCAGATGTGGTTTCCGTCATATCAAAGCTGAACAAGATGGCATGCAGGGATGCCTCCAACAATATGTTTATCACTATGGTTTACGGTATCATTGACCCTGTAAAGCGAGTTTTTGAATACACCAATGCGGGACATGTCTATCCCCTTGTTTTTGATTCCTCTAATAAGGTTCACCAGCTGAAAAAGGGGGGATATTTCCTCGGAATCATGGAAAACGCGGAGTATGAATCACAGTCCATCTCACTTCGCCCCGGACAGACCATTGTGTTATACAGCGACGGCGTAACCGATACGATGAACAAATCGGGCGAGTTATTCGGGATTGACCGGCTGAAAAAGGTGGTGCGTTCCCATCTGCACTGCACAGCCCAGGAGATTCGCGATTCCATTCATGAGGCATGCCAGGTTTTCAGAAAAGAGCAGGAACAATTTGATGACTTCACCGCCATAATTATCAAAGTGATGTGATGGCAAAAGGACATGGAGCCAATGAAGTTGAATGCAAGTTTATTGTGTTTTTCATTTTTGCAATAAAAAGAAAAGGAGTCCATCATGCGCAGGCGTTTATTCATGATTGTTTTCTTGTGTGTGATTGCTGTCAGCGCCCCCGCCGGTATTGTGAGCTACTTCAGGGACCGCGGTGCGGATTTTCTGGATATCTTTCTTTTCCGCATTAGTGCGCCACGGGGAGCGAGGGGGATTGGTTTTCGTGCACGCGCCACGGCACTTGCACAGGTCGGCGCGGTTTATTTTGAAGGTGAGCATTTCGGTATTGACCGCCGTGGCATCGGTGTCTGGGAGGAACACCGCAAACAGGGCGGTATAAGCCTCCTTTCCTTTTCCTCCGTGGAAAATGAGATTGTCTGGGGGAATTATTTCCTCAAGCAGGATACCCCGTGGATGAGATTTCAGGAACGTGGACTCATCCGGAACGATATTTACTGGGATGATGGACGCAAGCAGTTTTTTTCTATCAATGCGGAGGTCCAGCCCTCTATTCTGCCCGGTTTGGAAATAGGCATCTATCCCGTGGAAATCCTGGATTTTGCTGTTGGATTTCTGACTCTTGACCCCCAGAATGATGACCTTGCCAGGGTGCAGAAATATGCGCCGGAATTTGAGGAAAAGGAAACGACCCCAACAATGGAGCTCAAGGAATTGCCCGCGGATTTTGAGACCCTGAAGGAATCCACGGTGCCCCTCTCTCATGAACCAGGGAAATTTCATTCCATGACAAACAAGGCAGAACGCCCCGTTGAATCGCTTAAGACCATGACGGATATGCAGGGAAAAAAGCCGGAGGAGAAGAAGCCTGAATCGCCCGTTGAGCCGGCAAAAGTAATCAAGCCAAAATCTGAAACACCTCCTGCGCCCGTGGGACAGCCTGTGCCAACCCCATCTAAAAATCTTCCCGCATCATCAACACCTGCCACCAAAGGGAAATCATGAAATTGCGGAACATCGCTTTGCTGTGTATGGGTTTGAAATAAGCCTCCAAAATCGTAAGATAGTTTCACGCAGAGAACGCTGAGATTATTACTATTTAGGCGTGTCTATGACATGAGACATTATTATTCTTCCCGCCTTCATGCCATAATCATTTCATCCAAGTCGTGAGCGTTTGGAGAGGTAATTGACCAGTAATATATCAAGTGGGATGGATGTGATTAGTTGCACATAATCTATCCCATGCTGGGCGCAGCGTATCCTGTATTCCTCGCAGAATTTTTCACATTCCCTGATGTAAGACTCACGTATCAGACGTGGATATACGGGCATGGTCTGCCCTGTTTCAATGTCCAGAAATTCTGACAGGTCTTCAAAGGGGAATTCTTTTTCATAAGGGTCAAGGATGTGGAAGAGGATGACCTCATGTTTTTTATGGCGGAAGTGGGCAAGACCGCGCATGACTGCCTCCGGGTCATCAAAGAGGTCGGAGAGGACAATGATGAGACCCCGGCGTTTCAGTCTCTGAGCAAGGGTGTGGAACACACTGCTCAGACTTGTCTCCGAACCTGTTTTTTCCTGTTCAAGGGCGAGCAGGATGTTTTTCAGGTGGCGCGGGTTCGCATGGGGCGCAATGAAGGTGCGCAGGTCTGTGTCAAAGACCACCAACCCCACTGAGTCCTGCTGACGAATCATCAGATAGGCGAGGGATGCGGCGGCGTAACATGCGTATTGAAATTTCGTGAGGACGCCTGATTTGTATCCCATCGAGCCACTTGCATCGAGCAGGATTGTCGCCTTGAGATTCGTCTCCTCCTGGAAACGTTTGATGTAATAGCGGTCGGATTTGGCAAGAACCTTCCAGTCAAGGTGACGCAGGTTGTCTCCGGGACAGTATTTGCGGTATTCGGAAAATTCAACGCTGAAACCCTGATAAGGGCTTCGGTGCAGACCCGTTATAAACCCCTCTACCACGAGCCTTGCCACAAGATTGAGGTTGGAGAGTTTTGCCAGCAGAACCGGGTCAAGATATATATAATGTTTCTGCATTATATACGCACCAGGGAGTTCATATTGTAATTATCAACCGAGAGTGTTGATGAAATCCCTTGCCCGCATTATCGAGAAACGGGCGCTTATATGGTCAAGTATTTGTTCAGCCAGTTTGAGTTTCATCTTTATCGAATGCCGGAAAAAGCCGCTTCCGCGCATTGTTGGAGTCAGGGGAATGCCTCGGGTATCCACAAAATCAACGCCGTGGAAGAGGTAGAGGAGTGGCATCCCACGTGAGATATATCCCTGCACACAACGGCGGTAATAATCAAAACCTCGCTCCAGAATAATGCCGAAATGAAACGGCAGGCGCAGGTTTGGCGAGACACTTACCGGCAGTTCGTACAAACCCGCGCACTCCTTAACAGGATGGGGTCTGAGCGGTTTCAGACCTCCGGCGAATGAACCATACTGCCTTTTTGCCTCATGGAAACGCCCTGAGATGTAAAAGTCAATGATGCGCATCACGAATCCCCACCATGTGGGAAATAATGAGGAATCATACCGGAAGCCGAGCGAGGCAACCGTCTTCAGGACGCGTGGATGTGCATTATAACCTGGGGCGCGAAATCCCACCGGATAATTCTCCTTCCCCCAGTTCTGCTTTTCCATCACGCCTGTGAGTGTTTTCTGCGCCCGGTCAATGTTAACCCTAATTTCCTCATCCTGAAGGAGACTCAAGCCAAGTGTGTGGTCATAGGAATGATTACCTATTTCATGTCCGTTGGCGAGAATACTGAAAATCCGCGCCGCCTTGCGCTCCATCCCGGCGTCGCGTCCAACGACAAAAATTGTCGCCGGTATCCCTTTCTTGCTTAAGAGGTCGAGAAGGCATGGGATTCCCTCCTCATAGACATGGTCATGTTCAAAAAAATCATCCTCGGTCAGTCCATAACATCGGCGAACAGCCCAGATGCCGTCCAAGTCAATCTGGATAAAAGCGGGCGGTTTCAAATAATTGGTCTCCCGATGCGGGTGCGCTCAGGCTCTCAGGGTAAAGGTCTGGTAACCCTTTTCCTCCTCAAACCATTCCACCTTGACATCCTTCACCTCGCAGAGGTGGGGACCCTGTCTCAGGTCTTCGATGAGGGAGCGGAGTTTCTCCGGATTGCCCTCAGCCTCCACCTCCACATCGCCGTCATGACAATTCCGCACATATCCCTGCAAGCCATAGGTTGTTGCCTTGCGCATGATAAAATATCGGAATCCGATACCCTGCACCATACCCTTCACCCTTGCCAGTATCCGGCTCATATCCACCTCTCCGTGACATTCAATTCATTTATATTGACTTTATTGCAGATGAAATATTTGCCGGTCAAGTCTTATCCCTCCGCCGTTCCCTTGTTAACGATATAGACCCCGCTTAATAAAAGAAGCGCGCCGAGGATGATGTTAGTTGTGATTGGCTCGCCCAGAAAAAGATAACTGGTCATTAAGGATGAAACAGGGATGAGATAAATAAATGAGGCAACCTTGCTGGAGGAAAGTCTTCTGAGCGCCCATATCCAGACTGTGTTCCCTGCACATGTGCAAAGGCAGGAGAGAAATAAGAGCGCCAGCCATGCCCTGAAACTCATGTGGCATATTGCAATAATATCACTCTTTCCGAATGAAGGGATAAGGGGAATTGTACCGAGGATAATCGGCATCGCCGTCACGGTGAAGGCATCAAATCGTCCTGAGAGAGATTTGCATGCCACTGTATAAATTGCCCATGATATCGGGGCAAGTAGTGTGATAATGGCATAGAGATAATATCCCATCTTACCATTCTGACCAGCGCTCAGCCGCACAAGGATTAATAGCCCAACCATAGAAATCAACATACCGATAAGTTTTCCATAAGTTGACCTTTCTTTCAAAAATAAAACGGATAGTAAGAGTGTAAATATAGGAGAGAGGTTTATGATGAGACTTGCAATGCCAGCAGGGATGCGCACCTCACCCATGGCGAGCGCCATGTTGTATCCAATGACGCCGAAAAAGGCGGCGAGTGTCAGACTGCCATAACACCTTCTTAACATCTCGCCTGCAGGACGCTTGTCTTTTATGAGAATGATGAACAGGAAAAAAGGGAGAACAGATGTGAAACGAATCTTAACAAGCTGTAAGGGTGTGAGAAAATTCAGCAGGTATTTGATTGCAGGAAAGGCGCCACCCCAGATGACACAGGTGAGTATCAGAAGAAGATAGACATACGCTTTGGATGTCTGTTTGATTGTTTTAAACCCTGTGCTGTTTCTTGATATCAAGCAGTCATCATCGTGTATTCAGATATTCAAATGCGGCAAGGAGCGCCTTACTGCCCTCGCCGCATGCCACGATTATCTGTTTGGCTGGCACATCAGTCACATCACCCGCGGCAAAGATGCCCTCTATGTTTGTCCGGCATTTCGGGTCAACAATAATCTCTTTAAATTCGTTCTTTTTCACATCAGGGGCGATATGTGAGACAGGCATGGAGCCAATTTCCACAAAGACTCCCTGAACCGGCAGCTCAAACAGCTCGCCCTCGCGACGAACCTTGATTCCCTTAACAAAGGTGTCACCATAAACGGTCTCCACCTTTGATTGTGTGTAAAATGTGACCTTTCCGCTCGCCTTTGCCTTTTCCACCATGATGGGGTCAGCCTTTATAGTGGGGGTAAACTCAATAACAAAAATCTTGTTAGCAATATTTATAAGTTGAAGAACGGCATCCAGACCGGCGTTGCCGCCGCCCACAACAGCAACATCCATGCCTGCAAACAGGGGTCCATCACACGTGGCACAATAAGTTACCCCGCGGTTCATATACTTCATCTCTCCCTCTGCGCCGAGCATACGGGGTTTTCGTCCCGAGGCGATAATCACAGTTCTGGCTTCATATTCGCCCTTATCACTTGTGATGTGGATAGCGCCGCCTTCTCGCCTGACAAGTTTTACCTCCTCCTCCACTTTTAATCCCACGTTGAACTTTTCCAGATGCTCCCTGAACTTGGTGACGAGTTCGGGTCCGGTGATAAATTGATAACCGATGTAATTTTCTATATCGCCACTCCAGGAGGTCTGCCCGCCAACGTCCCTTGAGATGATGAGAAAATTCATGCGTTTGCGTGCACCATAGACGCCTGCGGTAATGCCGGCAGGTCCGGCACCTATAATGATAAGGTCATACATCATTTCAACCCCAATTCCTTCGTAATGGCAGACTTATCAAAACCGATAATGATTTTACCATCAATATCAATCACAGGGACGCCCATCTGCCCCGATTTTTGAATCATCGCCTTCGCCGCCTCCCGGTCCTTCCCAACGTCGATATTTTCAAAGGGAATCTTGTTCTCAGTCAGAAAATTCTTTGCCATGGCGCAGTATGGACATGTTGATGTGGAATAAACGATGGCTTTTTTCATGAGTTTTGAACCTCCGGATATTTATTAAAAACATGAAAATTATTCACCACAGTCCGCCTCGGGCGGACACAGAGTGCACAGAGAATTTCCGATATTTTCTTTTGACACTTTCACGATTCAAGCAAATTTCTATCATGGTTTCCATCGACTGCCCGGTTTGAAAATGGGGACACCCTCGCGGCACAAGGGGCATACATCCGGGGCAAAGGTCTCAATGGAAAGCGTGACCCAGGGATACAGCCCCTCCGGTGGATTGAAGTGTCCATCGCTGCGGTCACAGATTGCCGTGAAACCCACAACCTTAGCCCCCACCGCTTCCGCAATGGCTTTGAGTTCCTGCACCGAGCCGCCCGTTGTGACAACATCCTCGGCAATCAGTACACGCTCATTTTCACGAATGAAAAAGCCCCTGCGAAGTTTCATCTCGCCACTGACACGTTCCGCAAAAATGCCACGGCTGGAAAGGACTCGTGCCAGCTCATAACCTAACACAATTCCACCCAGCGCCGGACTCAGGACCACATCCGGCTTTTTGTCGGCAAGGCGTATTGCAAGCTCCCTTGAGATAAACTCCGCATATTGAGGATATTGTAAAATCAGGGCGCACTGAAGATATCCGCGGCTGTGCAGACCGGAGGTGAGCTGAAAGTGTCCCTCCTGAAAGGCACCGGTTTGTGTCAGAATCTCGCGGGCTTTTTCCGGCAGATGGGGGAATTTCATATCTGTGCTCCTTAATAACTAATAAAAAGAAATAGGTTTCATTTTGTTACTGACTCTTAAAATACGAAAAATTCCTGACCTTAGATTCTTTCTGCCGCCTCTGGAGTCCGTTCAATTCTGTCATGATATTGTTTTTTATGAAGTCGCAATTTTTAACGATAGTTTGTCGGGCTTCGATATGAATCGCAGTGTTATTGTATTTGAAAAGGGAGTCTGCAATGTTCAGGGATGAGTCCTTCGTGGCAAAAAGCCCTGTGGAGCAGTTGGTGATTTCAAGATTTTGCCCTTCAAGACTGCCTGCGTCCAGCCTGATGCCTATTGAGGCGTTTTCTATGATGGCGTTGGAGATTCTAAATCTGGCGTCCGGTGCGCCCGGGTGAATCCTGATTCCGCCCCACCCTTCTTCACCCGTGAAGATGATACGGGCATCCTCATCGCCGATAGCCGTGAGCAAACCTTCTATCACAAGAGATACCCCTCTGGCGAAATGGAGTTCCGTTCCAGGTTCAATGAAAAGGGTTGCTCCATTTTGAATTGTGAGTGGTTTGTTGATATAATATGGGCTTGAGTAAGCATAAAGTGTGATATTGCCCGATGTTCTGAGTTCAATCCTGCCCGGAGGCGGGGATGGGGCGCAGAATACAAACTCCTTGCTCGCAGGACTTGTATTCCCCAACCTGTCAACACTCACAGCGTAAAAATAATATGTGAATCCCGGCTGGATATCCGAATCGGTAAATTCCGGTTCCTCTGACTTGCCGAACTCCAGAAATCCCTTTTGGGTATTGGTGGATTTGTAAAGTATGAAATGGTCGAAATCCTCATCCCGTGGCGGTGTAAGATAGATGTGAAAATCCTTTTTTGAAGAGCGAATATTGATGATGGCGGGCGTTACAGGGGGGATTGTATCAATACGGAAGACATCTTTGATATCCACCTTCTGGTCGGTGAATTTTCCATCCGTGACAGAGGCGTTGACGATGGCATAATCCAGCCTGTCGCCGCTCTGAACCTCGTAAAGTCCCTGATAGGTGCCCGGCTTGATTTCACTCATAGGGATGTGGTAGCGGAGATTTCCAATGTCAAATGTTGCAGTTTTCCCGGATGTGGCAGTCATTGTTACAAAAATCATGTCCCCTTTTTTCAAAACATGCGCGGGGGTGTCCACCTTGATTTTCTGGATAAATTGTGGACAGTTGGGTTTTGGCAGGACAATATCCGGGAAATCCTCAATCATCCGATGGGCAAGCCGTTCATAGGTGGCAAGGTTTTCCGATTTGTTCATATGCCAGAGGGTCTGGACAATGGAGGTGAGGATACCAAGCAGGGAATCGGCGGGGGCGATGGTGCGGTTGTAAGCAGTAACCGTATCGGAAAAGATGACAGCTCTCCTTCGGGCATCGTAAAGACTCACGCTCTCACGCACCTTCTGATGGGCATAGAGGATGAGGTATGATTTTGTAACATCATCGACCGTGCCATAGAAAAGCGCATCCGCCTTGAGTTTGGCGGCTATGATGTCGGGGGATGTATCCAGAGGGTTTTTACCATTGGCTATAGCCATTTGCGCCAGCGTCTCATCCACGACGCCCAGTTCAACATCCTGATAATTCAGGCGGGCAAAGGCGTCATAAAATGATGCGCGGGCGAGCTCTGCGGCACCGCGCTTGTCTGTCTTGTTGATGAAAGGAAGGACAGCTATTCTTATCGGGGGGTTGTGTTCAAAGGCGACTCTGTCGAGTTTCGGGTTGACATTGAAAGTAAAGAGGCATCCGGAGAGAGAGAAAAGTAATGGGAACATTCCCCTAGGTATGTAAAATGCCCAGTACTTTCGTGTCGATATCTTAATACAAGTATGGTCTGTCATCATGAACCGGGTTGCAAAATCTCCCTGATTATGTGTTGGAAAAAATAAAGAGCACAGGTTCTTTTACGAGTTCAAGCCTATTTTTTTCTTTTTATGGACTTTTAGAGAGTTAATGATGGCTCTAACTTCGTCCGGATTGGTGCATGAAAAAGCTTGCGCGAGAGGATTATGATGAATGATATTTCACTCCAATTTTGCGGCGTTTTCAAAGGAGGCTTTCATGAGGGCTGCTGTGATTGGGATGGGGTATGTGGGACTTCCCCTCGCCGTGGAAATTGCACTGGCGGGTATTGATGTGGTTGGAATCGACCTTGTAAAGGAGAAGGTGGATGCGATTAATGCAGGACGTTCCTATATTGGAGATGTTGAGACGAAAGTCCTTGTCCGCCTTGTGCGTGAGGGGAAACTTTCCGCAACAACGGCTTTCTCTGTCTTGAAGAGTGCCGATGCCGTCATCATCTGTGTCCCCACGCCGCTCAGAAAAACGAAAGACCCCGATATCTCTTATATCATATCCGCAGTTGAGGAGGTTGCAAAGTATCTTCATAAGGGAGAGCTCATCATTCTGGAGAGCACAACTTATCCGGGGACAACGGATGAGTGCCTTCTGCCCCGCTTTGAGCAGAGCGGGCTTAAGGTAGGAAAGGATTTCTTCCTTGTCTTTTCACCGGAGCGTGTTGACCCGG
>JAPLSR010000077.1 GCA_026398545.1 Candidatus Sumerlaeota bacterium
ACTCCCCGCAAATGTGGCTGTCGCATTGCACAAGGACTATGACTATGTGGCGGCGCGGATTAAAAATTCCGGCGACACCTTTATACTGGCGCATGACCTTCTGAATAATTTCCTTGCAGAATGCAGGCTTGGCGAGGCGGAAATCCTTGCCCACTGGAAAGGCTCGGACCTCCAGGACATTGTATGCCGCCATCCGCTCTTAGACAAGACATCCATCGTGATACTCGGCGAGCATGTGACGCTTGAGACGGGAACGGGGTGTGTCCACACCGCGCCAGGGCACGGATATGATGATTATCTTATGCTCTTGAAATACAACCTCCCTCTGGTGATGCCTGTGGATGACAGCGGGCGCTTCACGGAGGAATTCCCCCTTATGAAGGGCATTCTCGTGTGGGATGCCAATAAGCTAATTGTTGAAAAACTGGCGGAGGATGGGCTCCTTGTGGGTTCAGGGATGGTGGAACACTCTTATCCCCACTGCTGGCGATGCCACAAGCCCATCATCTTCCGCGCCACGGAGCAGTGGTTCATGTCGGTGGAGAAAGATGACCTCCGTCAGAAGGCGCTCCGGTCTATCGATGGGGTGACATGGATTCCCGAGTGGGGGCGAGAGCGGATTTATAATATGGTGGCAATGCGTCCGGACTGGTGTCTTTCCCGCCAGCGCAAATGGGGTGTGCCAATCCCCGCCGTCCAGTGCCTGTCCTGTAAGGCAGACATCATGCATCTTGCCATTATTGACCGCTTCATCAAGCAGGTGTCGAAAAAGGGGACTGACGCCTGGTTCTCCGAGCCTGATGAGAGCGTCATTCCCGAGGGATTCCAATGTCCCTCTTGCGGGGGCACCTCATTTAAAAAGAAATCGGACACGCTTGACGTCTGGTTCGATTCGGGGTCAAGCCATATCGCCGTTTGCGAACAGGTAAAAGATCTCGGCTCGCCGGTTGACCTCTATCTTGAGGGGAGCGACCAGCACAGAGGATGGTTCCAGTCCTCACTCCTTATAGCGATGGGCGCAAGAAATCATGCCCCATACAGAGCCGCCCTCACCCACGGATTCGTACTTGATTCCAAGGGCGAGGCGATGAGCAAATCCAAAGGGAATGTGATTCCTCCGCAGAAGATTATAGAAAAACTCGGGGCGGACGTCCTCCGGCTCTGGGTTGCCTCCGAGGATTATCGTGAGGATGTGCGCATCTCTTATGAGATATTAGACCGTATCTCGGACGCCTACCGGCGCATCCGCAACACATTCCGTTTCCTGCTCGGGAATCTGGGAGATTTCAATCCGGAGCGCGATTCCGTTCCTTATGACAACCTTCAGGAGATTGACCGGTGGGCGCTGCACAAACTCTATGACCTCACAAAACGCGTGAAACGGGCATATGAGAATTTCGAGTTTCACAATGTTTATCACTTTGCGCACACCTTCTGCGTGGTGGACATGAGCGCCCTGTATCTTGACATCGCCAAGGACCGCCTTTATGTGGAGGGGAAGGCTTCACCGGAGCGCAGGGCTGTCCAGACGGTGCTCTGCGCCGTGGCGGAGCATCTGGTGAGACT
>JAPLSR010000002.1 GCA_026398545.1 Candidatus Sumerlaeota bacterium
GGAGCCGTCCGCTCCCATATAATGGCTGAGGATGCGCCCCTGTGAGGCGTTTGCCTGGACGATTGCCGAACCGCCCCCGTCCCCGAAGAGGACGCATGTCCCACGGTCCTGATAATCGGTTACGCGGGATAAACTGTCCGCCCCGATAACAAGGATTGTCCTACCGACTCCATTCCTGATGAGTGAATCTGCCACGGCGAGTCCATAGACAAATCCGCTGCATGCGGCGCCAAGGTCAAAGGTGTAGGCGTTTATGGCGCCGAGCTTGTGCTGAAGGTGGCAGGCTGTGGCAGGACATGGCGTATCGCCGGTGAGTGTGGCAAAGATGATGCCATCTATTTCCTCCGGACTGACGCCCGCCTCCTTCATGGCAATGCGGGCTGAATTGGCGCCAATATCGGAGACCGCCTCCTCGGGAGCAAGGATATGACGCTCCTTGATGCCGGAACGCGTCGTTATCCACTCATCACTTGTGTCCACCATTTTTTCGAGGTCTGCATTGGTCAGGCGTTTTTCAGGGACATACATCCCGATACCGGTAATTCCCGTATATTCCACCTTACTCATGACTCTCTTCCTTTCCGTTATACATCTCAAGTTCATGAATAATATGACTGTTCAGGTCATGATTGACAATCTCGCCGGCAACGCGGATGGCGTTCATGATTGCCTTGGGGTCTGATATGCCATGACAGATGATGCAGGTTCCATTCAGCCCGAGAAGCGGCGCGCCGCCATATTCAGAATAGTCCACACGTTTTTTGAATTTCTTGAAGGCGGGCTTAACGCCGATGGCGGCAAGCCGGGATATGATATTTCTTGAGATCTCGCCCTTGAGGGAGCGGAGTATCATGGAGGCAACACCCTCGGCAAATTTCAGGATAATGTTTCCCACAAAACCGTCGCAGACAATCACATCAAATTTGTCGGAGATGATGTCGCGCCCCTCTGCATTGCCGCGAAAGTGCAGATTTGTATTTTCCAGCAGCTTGTGCGTCGCCTGGGTGAGCTCATTTCCCTTGGTCTTCTCCTCGCCTATGCTTAACAGCCCGATGCGCGGTCTGAAACGCCCCAGGACATATTTCGCATAGCAATGCCCCATGATGGCGAACTGGACGAGGTTTATGGGCTTGCAATCCACATTCGCCCCCGAATCGATAAGGACAACGGGATTTTTCATGGTGGGGAGAAGGGTTGCAATGGCTGGGCGGCTGATGCCCGGCAGAGGGCTCCATGTGAAGAGGGCGGAAGCCATGACGGCGCCCGTATTCCCGGCAGAAACTAAGGCATCCGCCTTGCCTTCTTTAACAAGGCGCGCCGCCACGGCAATGGAGGAATCCCTTTTTCTGAGGGAATCCTTGGCATGCTCAGACATATCCACTTTTTCTGTGGCGGGGACAATAGAGATGCGGGGACTGGAAAAACGCCTTGCTTTCAAGAATCTGCCAATATTACGCGGCTCTCCCACCAGAATGAGGTCATAATCAAGACGCTTAGACGCCTCCATGGCGCCTTCGACCGCACCCCGGGGTCCAAAGTCTCCGCCCACGGCGTCAATAGCTACCCGCATGCGTATTCCTCGGAGTGGGTTATTCAATGACTTGAACCTTGTATTTCTTTTCCTTGTAAGCCCCGCAGGCAGGACAAATGCGGTGGGGGAGCTTCGGCTCGCCGCATTTAGGGCAAGCCACACTCTTCATAACCGCAAGCTTCTTATGCGTCCGCGCCTTGTCGCGCCGTAAATTACTGTGTCGTCTCCGTGGAACAGTCATTTCTTAATCTACCTCCTGAATTGTCTTGGCACAAGAAATCAAAAATCCAAACCCTGCAAAAAAATCCCATAGACAGGGAATTATTTGCCCTCCGTGGTTTTTCGGAGATGTTTCAGCTGCTCCTTCCATGAGTGGGCGGGTCTGTTGGGGGGCGCAACCTCTTCCATATCCTTGCATCGGCAGGTGCCATTATTCAAATTGGCGCCGCAATGAACGCACAACCCGGGGCAATCCTCCCTGCACAGGGGATAATCGGGAATCTCAAGCAGAACCAGGTCCCGAATCTCCATATCGGGATAAATCGTCTTACCGGTGTAATAGGAAGTGTTCTCCTCTTCCGGATTGAAAGACTCCTTCTGGGAAGGTTCTTCCTCCTTTGGGATAAAAACCACGGTGAAGGATTTCCGGATGGGTATTTTGACAGGCGCGAGGCAGCGGACACATTCCATCCTTGCAGACGTCTGGATGTTGCCCTCCATCAGAACCTTGTCCCCGACAAGGGAAAAGGTGACCTTTCCTTTGACCTTCTCTGAAACCTCGCAGTCCTTGCCAACAATATCAAAGAACGCGGGGTTATGATTAAGGATATGGGTCTCAGGCCCTGCCTGTAATTTTTGAACATCTATTCTCATAATAAGGACCGTTCAAAAAGAAGAGTAACCGTGAGACCCTCGTCTTATCCTTGTCAAGGGCATTATATAAGAATGTTTCACGTCCGTAGATGCGCCGTGGCGGGAGGAAAAATTCTTTATCCGCGAATTGACACGAATCCTCCTTCGTTCGCTTTTAGCGAACTACGGCGGACAGGTCTTCACGAATTATCCTTGTTCGTCAGCCTCAGGCAAGAATTACATTGACCCCCGTTTTTGATGGGTGATATGAAAATAATTTAATGAAATTTATTCACCACAGTCCACCTCGCTCCGTCGCCATAGCTATGGAGCGTCGGCGACAGGCGGACACAGAGTGCACAGAGAATTCTTAAAATTTTAGTTTATGAGAGGGTTCTATGAAGCGGCGGGGATTATGGCTCGGTCTTTTTCTTGCCTTGATTCTTCTCTGGGGATGCATCCGCTCGCGAGTGGTTGTGACATCTGACCCGACAGGGACGGATGTGACGATGAATAATGTATATCGTGGTCGGACGCCCATCACCATCCCATTCGCCTGGTACTGGTATTATGATTTCAAGATTGAGAAGGAGGGATATCACCCCGTGACATCCCGGGAACGTTTTCACGCACCCCCCTGGTTTTACATGCCCCTTGACCTCGTCATGGAGGTCATGCCCTTCCGCATAAGTGATGTGCGCTACCGCCATTATTCCCTGACACAGGCGGAAAATGAGTGAAAAATCTGTTTGAGGAGGATTTTTCATGATTGCTGAAATTTCCATTTTCCCCATCGGGAAGGATGTCCATTTGAGCAAACATGTGGCAAAAGTTATAAAGGTCATCGCAGAGAGCGGACTCCCTTACAAGGTGACGGCAATGGGAACCATTGTGGAGGGCGGGACTGATGAGGTGTTCGCCCTGCTCAAGGCATGTCACGAAAAGATGATAGTCTCCTGCAAGCGCATCGTCACACATGTGAAGATTGATGATTTTGCGGGACGCAGGGGGCGCATCGAGGGCAAGGTGAAATCCGTGGAGAAGCGGCTTGGAAAAAGTCTCAAGAAGGCTTGAAACCTGGGGTTACTTAGGTAAGAAATTTTCTCGCAGAGCTCGCAGAGGTCGCGAAGGGAACGAAGTATTCCAGAGGTGAAGAAGCCAAACTCTCTTTTTCTGCAATAATTTCAGCGCACTCTGCGGGCTCTGCGTGAAATTATCCGAGGATTATGGTTTGAGGAGACCCTGCCCGGACAAGCAGAACAAGCATAGAAGAAAAGCAATGTATATTATTCGGAAAAAGTTTCACTTCAGCGCGGCTCACCGCCTTTACTCACCCCGGCTCTCTGAAGAGGAGAATTGCGCCCTGTTCGGCAAATGCGCCAGTCCGAATTTCCACGGACATAATTACACCCTTGAGGTTGCCATCACGGGCGACCTGGAGCCCGCAACGGGCATGGTTATGAATTTTGATGCGATGAAGGGGATTATTGAGGGGGAGATTATTGCCGCCCTTGACCATAAAAATCTGAACATGGATGTGGATTTTCTCAAGGGGATAATCACCACGTCTGAGAATCTTGCCCGCATAATCTGGGAGAGGCTCAAACCCCGCCTTAGAGGGGTTCAACTGTATGAAATCAACCTCGGCGAGACGGATGATAATGTCATCACATACCGCGGCGAGGAATGAGGGGATTAACGGGGATGAAGGAACTCATCAGGAAGATGATTGTCAGGATGGGCGAGGATCCGAAGCGGCAGGGGCTGAAAAAAACGCCGGAACGTGTGGCGGAGATGTTCGCTTTTCTCACGTCCGGTTACCGCACGTCTCTTGAGGAGATTATCAATGGAGCCATCTACCGTGAGGATTATGATGAAATGGTCTGCGTGGCGAACATCCAGTTTTACAGCCTGTGCGAACACCATCTGATACCTTTCTTCGGCAAGGCGCATGTGGCGTATATCCCGGACGGGAGGCTCATCGGGTTGAGTAAAATCCCCCGGATTGTGGACATGTATGCAAGGCGTCTTCAGCTTCAGGAGCGCCTGACCCAGCAGATTGCACAGAGCCTTGCGGACATCCTCAAGCCTAAGGGTGTTGGCGTGGTTCTCGAGGCGGAGCATCTTTGCATACAGATGCGGGGGGTGCAGAAGCAGAAATCAATGGCAGTCACAAGCGCCATGCGGGGCGTGTTCAAGGATAACCTGCGTGTTCGCAATGAATTCCTGAGTCTTATCCAGCACCAGCCCGATTAGTGAAAGTTTCAGAGTTTAAAAGTTTAAGTGTTTAAGAGGATGGATGGGCAAGCGGTGCAGACATCTTCCGGGTCTTTGAGTCATGACAGACCTCATTTCAGGAAAATACAGAATACAGGGGAAAATCGGCGGCGGCGGGATGGGCATAGTCTATCGCGCCCTGCAGGAGGATGTGGGGCGCATTGTTGCCGTGAAGGTCCTTTCGCCCGCACTCGCCTCTGACCCTGACTTCCGCGAGCGTTTCCGCCAGGAGGCGCTCATCATCGCTCGCCTCAGCCATCCGTATATTGTCAATGTCATCGGTATTGAAACATGGCAGGACACCATCTGTATCGTAATGGAATATCTTGAGGGGGAGCCGCTTCAGAGGCTGATGGAGCGGCGCGGACGGATGGAGGAGAGCCGCGCCGTATCTGTTATAATCAAGGCGGCAGAGGCGCTCCATTATGCCCACACGAGGGGCATCATCCACCGCGACATCAAGCCTGATAACATCATGCTTCTGGATGAGGAGACAATCAAGGTGATGGACTTCGGGATTGCGCTCCTCTCAGGTTCATCGCTCAAGACACAGGCTGGCGTGCGGATGGGAACGCCGAAATTCATGTCGCCCGAGCAGGCGCGGGGCAAAATGGTGGATGCCCGCTCCGATGTTTATTCCCTTGGTCTTGTGCTTTATTATCTTGTGACCGGCGGATATGCCTTTGACGCCGAGAGCGATGTGGAGGTGGCGCTTCTGCAGGAAGAACCTCCGCCCGCCCCCACGCAAATCTATCCGGACATCAGCCACGCACTGGAAGCCATCATCATGAAGGCGATTGAGAAGAATCCCGATGACCGTTATCCCAGCGCTCGCGCCATGGCTGAGGCGTTGCGGGAATATATGGCGTCAGGGGCGGCTGGATTTGAGAGGGCAATGCCCCCTGGCGAACCCACGCGAATCCGGCGGGACGGGCGTTTTGAGATTCCATCGCCGCAGGCGTCAGATTTGAAAGCCGCATCGAAACGCCGCCTCCCTGTGTCCCGGCTTTTATATTTTGCCCTCGCAGTTGCCATTGTCGCCATTATCGTTATTCCATTCCGTCGCATTATTCGTGGAGGGAATCGTCAGACAGGTCAGACAAGTCTGACAGGTCGGACCTCACCCCCCGCGCCCACCCCGAGCCCGACTCCCGTGCGCGACGCGCAATATTATTATAATCGCGCCCTTTCCCTTGAAAAGACATCCGGGGCGGACGTTGAGGAGATTCGCCGGAATTTTGAAAAGGCAATTGATATGAACCGGAACTTTTACCCCGCCCTGCGGGATTTTGGATATTTCCTGTTTGGGCGGAAGGATTATAACCGCGCAATATTCTTCCTCCAGAAAGCCCTCTCCATCTGCCCGAACGCCAATGAGGAAAAGACAATCCAGAGCCGCCTCGCCTTCATTCATGAGCTCACAAAGAAATAGTCGCCGACCACCCTGCGGCTATACTTCAAGTTTATTGAAGATGGTATCCCCTATTTTAGCACCTTAATGGGCTGTATGAGGCTCTTTTTCAGGACGGCAACACAGATTACATCACCTGAGGGATTCATAACAAGAAAGGGTCCTTCATTCTCTGGAACCGGGCCCTCCTCCCAGGACACAGCGGCTCCATTCTTGAGCCGTTCCTCCGAAGCGCCCGCAAGGACAACACGCCTCCATGAGGGAAGGGCATCAGGGATGGAGAGGAGATGCAAGAGCGCCGTCGCCGGATGGAGCTCCAGTGTGTCCGGCGGGAGGGCGCCCTCCACGCCAAGATGACCGATGGCAGTGCGGCGAAGCATGCGGACATAAGCGCCCGTATTTAACCTCTGCCCGATGTCACGCCCCAGAGAGCGGATATAAGTCCCCGCGCCGACACGCGCCTCGAGCAGAAGACCGGGCGGGCTGAATCGAACAAGCCGCAGTGAATGAATAATCACGCGGCGCGGCGCAGGGATAATATGACTCCCCGCTCGCGCGAGTTCATATAATTTTTTTCCCCCAACCTTGAGCGCGGAAAAAAGAGGGGGCGTTTGCTCAATCTCGCCGGTGAAGGCGATAAGCGTTTCAAGAATCTCGCGCTCGGACACATCATCCGCCTGCCGCCCGTCCGAAAAGTCGGTGATGCGTCCCGTGGGGTCGCCAGTGTCCGAAATCAAGCCGAGCGCAAGTTCAAAGATGTAGGTCTTGTCCTGGTGGAGGATATATTCAGAAAGGCGAGTTGCCCTTCCTATGCAAAGGATGAGCAGTCCCGATGCAAAGGGGTCAAGGGTGCCGGTGTGACCCACCTGGCGGATGCCAAAAGCCTTTCGCACCCGCGCCACCACATCGTGGGAGGTTGGTCCTTCCGGCTTGTCCACGGGGAGAAAGCCGCAAGGCTGGTTTTGGGAAATATCCATTTCCATACGAGGCATAGTCGCTGACGCTGCCTACTCCGCCGAAGCGGCTGTGAAGGCTGGGCCATAGCTCTGGCGACGGAGCGATGAAAATTATCCGGTAATTGTGGTTCCGGCACGTCCCTCTATGGCGTCATAAACGCGCCCCGGGCGGGTCAGGATGACGCGCTCGCCACCGGCGTGGATGAAGTTGACCGCCGCCTCGATTTTTGGCCCCATGCTCCCCGGCGGGAAATGCCCCTCTGCCTGATAATGGACAGCATCTGCCGCCGTCATGCGGTCAAGAGCGCGCCGCGTGGGTTTGGTGAAATCAAGACAGACCTTTTCCTCGCCTGTGACGATGACGAGGGTTTGAATGCCGAGCGTAGATGCCAGTAAGGCGGAGGCAAGGTCCTTGTCCACCACTGCCTCCACGCCGGAGAGCATCCCATCGGGTCTTCGGATGACAGGAATGCCGCCCCCGCCTGCGGCAATTACAATAATGCCTGCATTCAGGAGGGAGCGGACGACTTCCGCCTCAACAATTCTCGTCGGTCGCGGCGAGGCGACAACTCTTCTCCATCCCCTGTGGACATCCTGGCGCATAGTCCATCCCCGCTCCCTTGCAAGGCTGTGTGCCTCCTCCTCCGTATAAAATTGCCCGATGAACTTGGTGGGGTTCTTCAAGGCGGGGTCGTCAGGCGCCACCTCAACCTGGGTGATGATGGTCACAACGTTGCAACTTATATTTGTCCGGGCAAGCTCATTGTGGAGCACCTGCTGGAGCATATACCCCATGCCTCCCTCGGAATCGCTCACGCAGACATCGAGGGTCAGGGGATAAAGCACGGTGCTGGCATATTCACTGCGGAAGAGGATATTCCCAACTTGAGGACCGTTGCCGTGGGAGATAATGATGCGCGATGGGTGGGCTGAGAGAACTCTGGCGAGCTCGCTCATGGTCTCCCGGGAATGGGCATATTGCTGCTGGAGATTTCCCTCCTCGCCCTCCCTTGAGAGGGCATTACCACCAATGGCAAAAAAGAAGGATTCCATCTATCCGCATCCTGACTCCAGGGTAATTTATGATAATTATTTTTGCTTGGACCCTATGTCATCAAGGAATTTTTTCAGGCGGGTGATGGTGTGTTGCACGATGTCCTGGAATTCAAGCCCGACTGCCTCCGGGTGGGTCTGGTCATCCCCGACGAAACGGACAGCCCTCGCCTTGGCGAAAAATCCCTCGCGAATGGTGTGGATATCTTTGATATGTATCCAGAAGAATCGCTCCTGGAACCAGGAGGGTTGAAAGTTCGGGTCAAGGTTTTTTGCCTCCTGTGAGAGGTCCAACAGGATGCCGCCCACGCTGATGTCCCTTGTTACACTCTGGAAGCGGAGCGGGGGGAGATTATCATCTGTGCTGCCCGAGTCCACAGTCTGCAATTCAACGGAAAGGGTCACCTTGTATCGCTGGTGGAGTCTGAGTTCTTCCGGTTTCATACTTTTTTCATCTGTGGCAAAATATAATGGTGTAATATTACACCGATGGGTCTTCACCCAACCCCTCTGAGCCTTCCATGCCTCCTATCGGAAGATTCCGAGATTCCGAAATCCCCTCTGCATTGGCTTTATTTTCTTGAATCCGTCGGAGGAGGTTCTTGCTGAACTCTGTGGCAGGATTATACCCCCCGTAGCGGAGACGCTGTTGCAAGGCGGCAACCTCAATCAGAATGGCGAGGTTTCTCCCGGGTTCAACGGGAATCTGGTATTCGGGAATTTCCACATCAAAGATGGTGCGCTTCTTCTCATCCATGCCGAGGCGTTCATACTCCTTGTGCGGGTCCCATTTTTCAAGAAGGACGAGGAGCGAGACCTTCTTTTCCTCCCTGATGGCGCCGACACCATAGAGTTTCTCCACATCAACAATCCCCAGCCCTCTTATCTCCATGTGATGTTTCAGGATTTCAGAGGCGCAGCCAATCAGGAGATCTTTGGAAATCCGGCGAAGCACCACCACATCATCCGCCACAAGGCGGTGTCCACGTTCCACCAGCTCCAGCGCCGCCTCGCTTTTTCCCACGCCGCTGATGCCGACAAGCAGGACCCCCATCCCATAAACGTCTAAAAGGACGCCATGAATCGTGCAGGATGGGGCGAACTCCATCTCAAGAAAATTTGAGAGCATGCCGGAAAATCGGGAGGTTGGGATGGGCGTCTTCATGATGGGGACATTGTGCCGGTCGGCAAGCTCCAGAAATTCAAGGGTGATGTCCTGACCCGAGGTGATGATGAAGCACGGAATCTCAAACTCAAACATCCTCGTGAGGCTCGCTTGCCTCTCTCTGGGGTCCATACCCTTTAAAAAGGAGCACTCCGTGATGCCGAGAATCTGGATGCGGTCATGGGAGAAGACGTCATAGAAGCCTGCAATGGCGAGACCGGGACGGTTGAGTTCCGGAGATTCCACCCGCTTTTCAAGCCCCTGATTTCCTGCAATAAGGGAGAGTTCAAGCGACTTTCCCTTTTTCTCCAGGATTTTTCCGACAGCAATACCCGTCATGTATCTACCCGTCCTAGGTTATAGTAAAAGAGAGCTGGTGGTCGGAATCGAACCGACGACCTGCGCATTACGAGTGCGCTGCTCTGCCGACTGAGCTACACCAGCGTATAAAAACATTAAATTATGCCTTTGAGCCAAATCAACAATTTTTTGATGTCATTTCAATATGGATTTCAACAAAAAAGTGAAACACGTAAAAAGGACAAAATCATTAAATAATTTCTCGTCGTAGATGCGACGTGGCGGGTAGAGCGCGCTGTCTGTTATTTCGCTTAAGGGTGACCTATCAGATACCAGACAAGGTCGGCAATATCAACCTTGCCGTCGTTGTTCAAATCCAAGCCTCTTTTATCCGAATCCAGCCCCAGCAGATAGTGTTTTATCTTCTCCGACAGCAGAAAGTCGAATTGGGCAAAGTGGGACCTCGTTCTATCATCGCCGATGGCGGTGAAATCACCACCGGCATAGACATTCGGACCGTAGACGACGAGGGTCTCGACCACGCTGTCCGCGTTGGGGTTCCAGTCGGTTGCGGGGCCTGTTGTTGCAGCATCAAGGGCAGCGATATTGTTGCGCGTCTGTCCGCCGATTCTATTGAAATAGCCACTGGCATAGACGATTGAATCGGAGACGGCGAGGGCATAGACAAAAGGATAATCTCCACCGCTCGCATCGGGGTTTCAGTCGGTGGCGTTTCCTGTGGTGGCATCGAGTGCGGCAATGAGGTTGCGCGGCTGCCCGCCGATGCTGGTGAACCATCCCCCGGCATAGACGGTCGAGCCGGAGACAGCGAGGGCGGCGACCCCACCGTCCGCATTGGGATTCCAGTCAGTGGCAGCACCCATGGTGGCAGCGTCGAGTGCGGCGATATTGTTGCGCGTCTGCCCGCCGATGCTGGTGAAATCGCCACCGGCATAGACAGTCGAACCGGAGACGGCGAGGGCCTCGACATAGCCATTCGTATCGGGGTTCCAGTTGGTTGCGGCTCCTGTTGTTGCCGCGTCGATGGCGCCGATATGGTTACGCGCCTGCCCGCCGATACTGGTGAAATACCCGCTGGCATAGACTGTCGAGCCGGAGACAGCGAGGGCGTGAACCTGATTGCTCGCATTTGGGTTCCAGGCGGGGTCAACCGAGATGTTCGTAAGAATATGGGCGATGTTTTTTCGTGCAACGCCCCCGACCCTGTTGAAATCGCCCCCGATGAACCACCCGCCCGAGCCGTCAGGAACACAGGCATAAACGAATCCATTCACCTTGGGAAAGGTAGCGACTGGGGCGCCGGTCGAGGCGTCAAGAGGAACACCACCTCCAGTTGATGGACCAACATAGGAGAACGACCCGCCGATATAGACTGTGTCCGTCGTTCTGACGATGGCATAGACGCTGCTGTCGGTCACCCACGTTTCTTCGCGGGGCGTCGAGCTCTGGGCGCGCGCCCCCGGAACATTCAACGCCGCCAGCGCTATTGCGGCTATCACCAAAACCAGCTTAACTGCCCACGGTTTTAATTTCATGGTATGATTCCTTTAAAAAATTATATTTCTTTTAAACAACGATAACAAAAAAAGCAAGAGGCCCCATACCCCCTTGCCTACAGAATCCGTCAGTCCTGTGATACCTGACCCCTCCACATACCCGCCGCCAGTAATATGTGTAACAGACTGCGTCACACCCTGGATGAACTGGAAATTGACGCCTGTGCCCTCTACAGTATCCTTAACAATAGCCATGGAGCTGAATTCCCCGGCGGTGTTATCAAATGTCCAGATATCGTTAAATGCATTGGCAGTGCCATCCATAAACTGCACCCGGATGTTGACGGGTGAGTTGAAGGGAATGAGCTGGTCGGAGACATTCTTTGTCAAAATGACGAAGAGCGCATTGCTCGCCGTTGGGATGGAATTCCCCCCACTCCGCGCAATCCGGTCGGCAAGGGTTGCCTGTTTGATGGTAACCTTTATCACGTTCGGGTCTGAGGGGTCTGTTTCAACATAATTCGGGAATTCAATGCGGTGCCAGGTATAATAACCGCCTGTGCCCGCGTTCAGGGTTGGCCCAACAAGGATTTTCACCATACCCCCGCCCTGCGGCTTGATATTTATTGTGCTTTCCTCAATTGTGGAACCGGGCAGGTTCCCGAAAATACCTGAATCGCCAGGAGAGGCTAATCTCACTCTGCCTGTGGCGCCGGCGAGATGCCACAGGTGCACAGTCACAGTATTATTCTCAGTATCCACAATTTGTTCCACCGGAACAAGAACCCAGTTTTGCCACAGACCATCCACACACGGCACATACATCCATATCCTCATCCCCGCCTCTGCAAAACCCATATCAGTATCCACATCGCCATCAAGGTATTCAAGGGTGAGCGTTGCCGATGTCAGAAATGAGATGTTATCCGCATTTGCAAGCATCTGAACGGCGCCGCAGGGCATGGACTGCATGTCACAGCCGGGCAGGGGCGGCGGAATATCGGGGGATTTCATGGTAAAGTGGGTGCTGGTGATGGAACTTTCAGGGATATAAAAGGTGTGGTGATAAGCCGCGTCCGGGTCGCCTGACGTTTCAAGTGTGCCGCCATTAGACCCGATATCCCTCACCACAGGCTTAAAACTATATTTAATATCCAGACCGGTATCATTGGAATTCGGGACGCCTAAGTCAATGGAGTCCACCAACCCATCAAGACTTCTAATAGAAAATGGTGGACGGGCAACGGAGAGGTCAATACCCGAAGACGAGCCCGATAGCGTCACTGTTGTGAGAAAATCACCTTCAATCGTCAAATGAGCATTCTGTCCGAGTATTAACGTCAACTCGCGGGAACTGTAAGGATTTATAGATGCTTTGAATCCCGCCAGCCCGAGGCTATCCCCCGCAACAGGCAGATAAAAACAGTCGGGAGTAATGAGAGATTTTGTGATTGTAACTCCCTGGTCAAAAACAAGGGTCAATGCCTCACCGGGCTCCGCATTTCCATCCCCGTTGGCATCACTGAAAATCGCGTTAACAAGATGCGGTCTCGAGACAAAGGGGGTTGGTGTGGGAGTAAACGTGGGTGTGGGAGA
>JAPLSR010000273.1 GCA_026398545.1 Candidatus Sumerlaeota bacterium
AGGTTTTTTTTGAAGAGATTAAGGCGGAGCCGTGTGAAAAAGCCGGCACAAAAAATATTTCTGCAAGATTCCGCGACCCATACAAATCCCTTGCCGTATATGCCCCCGGGGTAAATAGGCGTGATGACGGCGGCATTTCCAATGGCAATTTTGCCTTTCTTCACCTTGATATGGTTCTGTTCATAGGAGACATCCAATAATGGCAAGAAATCTTGATTATATCAATTTCCGCCAGGGCTGGAAGATATTTCTCGCCTGCCTCACCCTTCAGCTCCTTGCCTTTTACTTCATCAGGGATGCCCCTTTTATTATCACGATTGTTGTCCTGACCATCAATTCCTGCATAGTGTTCCAGGGGCGGGAGCTGGATGGACGGGATTTCATCATTTACAATCTGCCCATCTCCCGCGCTAAATTTCTTCTGGCAAAAATCGAATGGGTTATCCTCTCTTCCCTGCCCATGACATTTATATCTCTATGGCATTATCGTCATTATGTCATACATCCTCATATATTGTCATTTTATTTTGGGGGATTGCTTCTCGCAGCCCTGATTCCTGTGGTTCTGGTTTTGTATTTTCACGAAACAAAAATCACCCTGTTTCTGATTTCTCTTTTTACAGCCGGCCTCCTTTTAGGAATTGCCCTTATTTCGTTCCAATATCCCTTTGCGCCAGATGTTTTAGCTTGCAAGCGCCCTTATATGGTACCCGGAGGAACCCTGTATCTCACCCTGAAGATGCCGGTTATGGCGCTATTATACATTTTGTGCGGATTTTATGTGTTTTGCCGGACGAATCTGATGGAAAAGTCGCGGGGCGTTGCGTCTCTGCTTGGTCTGGAATTCATTTTCATCTTCGCATGGTTTGCCCTCCTCATCGGCGGGGCGGATTTATCTGAACTGTGGTATTTGCTCTTCAGATGAAATGATATACTGCTTCCTTAAATCCCAGGAATTACTAAAAGTCACTTTCAAAAAGACCGGGCTCCGCCGCGCTGGGAAATCCATGGCTGATTTTCATTATCCCGGGTGAAATCCCCTGTATCTTTTTCACTTGCCAACATGTCTAAAAACGTGAAATAAATTATATAATTCAATACGGCAATCGTGTTTGAACAATATCCTCCCAAAAACGAGGAGAAGCCCCATGGCTAAGAAAAAGGACTCACCGGATAAATCCAGGAAAAAATTGCCAATTCAGAAAAAAAAGGCATCACCAAATACCGCAAAAAAGGCAAAAATACCTGTAAAGCAAGTTAAACCAAAAATTGCCGTCCCAAAAACAGTTCTCAAAAAAGAACGCAAAACCGTTAGACCCGCAAAGCCGGTCAAGGCGCTCGCACCAAAGGAAGAACCCAAACCAAAGAGGAAACCCCCTATCAGACCGAGGGTTGCCAAACCAAAAATGCCTCCGCTAAAAACCGAAAAAGTGAAAGAGCCCACTATACCCCTGCATGTCACCATTACTGATGTGGAATCCACAAAATTTGAGATTGCCCTGCCGGAAAAGCCCGCTCCGACTGTCCAGCAGCCACGAGAGCTCCCAAAAGAATACGGGGAAACAAAAATCGTCCTCCTTGTCCGCGACCCGGAATGGGTCTTTGCCTACTGGGAAATCAATGACGAAATACGGTTCAGACACGGTCTGGAGCGTGGCGCCCACACCAGAACCCTCGCATTCCGTGTCTATGACATCACTGATATAATTTTCGATGGCACCAACGCCCACCGCTATTATGACGTCATCATCAACGATTATGCCTTAAGCTGGTATCTCCGAATGCCGGAGGTCAACAGGTCATGGTGTGTTGATTTGGGATATTACGAGCCTAAAAGCGGCGACTTTGTCCTCCTTGCGCGCTCCAATACGGTAACAACCCCTGCGGGAAGGATTTCACACATAATAGATGAAAAATGGATGCAGGTCTCCCAGGAGCATCTTGAAGAAATCCTGCGTCTTTCCGGCGGATTTGGACCATTTGATTTTCGCGGCTCGGAAAATGTTATCCGCGATATATCAGAAAAACTCAAAATCCAGGTTGAGCAGGCGGGTGGGGCAAGCGTGGCGGTCGCCTCTGGTCAGATACCTCCCCGCCCCGCCACAAAAAAGGATTTCTGGCTTGTTGTGAATACAGACCTCATCCTCTACGGGGCGACCGAGCCGAATGCGAAGGTCACTGTCCAGGGAAAAGCTGTCCCGCTTCGCAAGGATGGCACATTCAGCGTCCGTTTCACCCTGCCGGATGGCACCATGGTCATTCCCGTCCGCGCAGTCAATGCCAGTGGGGATAAGGAACGCGAGATTATCCCGAAGGTCAAAAAGGAAACCAATTAGTCCGCAGTGTAAACAGACTATAAAACATTCGGAGCATTGTGTCACCAGAAACCGAATCTGCCGAATCTTTAAAATCTTCACATGAGGTGGGATAAAACCTGGTTATTGAGGTTGCCAATTTATCCAAGCGTTACAAGATATATGCCCGGCCGGTGGACCGCATCCTGGACTGGCTTATTCCATCATCCCGCCTGCGTCATCGTGATTTCTGGGCGTTGCGCCAAGTCTCTTTTTCCATCCCGAAAGGCGTATCCATAGGTATCATCGGCGCCAACGGGGCGGGTAAATCCACCCTCCTGAAAATAATATCCGGCACCACAAAACCAACAAGCGGCAATGTCAGTGTTGAGGGGAAGGTTGCCGCCCTCCTCGAACTCGGCATGGGGTTCCATACTGAATTCACCGGACGCCAGAACATCAGGATGAATGGCAGGCTGCTCGGTCTTGGTGAAGAAGAACTGGAGGCAAAAATCCCGCAAATTATCGCCTTCAGCGAGCTGGGGGATTTCATTGACCAGCCGCTCCGGACTTACTCCTCCGGGATGTTTGTCCGGCTGGGCTTCTCCGTGGTTGCAAGCGTGGAACCGGATATCCTGATTATCGATGAGGCATTGAGTGTCGGGGACACACACTTTCAGCAAAAATGCGTCAGGCGCATAAGGGAGTTCCATGAACAGGGGGCAACCCTCCTCTTCGTGTCCCATGACCCGGGCGCCGTCAAGACACTCTGTCAGGAGGCAATCCTCCTTGACGAGGGTGAGATTATCTCCAGAGGCGCACCGGATGACATCCTTGACCATTATAACGCCCTCATCGCACGGAAAAGCGTCAAAGGCGCAGGCTTCCATATCGCCCGCGTCGAAACACCCCGGAAAAATATCATTACCCGTCACTCCGGCAACTTTATGGCGCTCATCACTGACGCCGCCATATTGAACGAGAAGGGTGAACGCATCTCCGCCGCCGTTGCCGGCGAAACTGTCAAAATCTATGTCAGGGTCATCTTTGTCACAGAGACTGAAAATCCCACCATCGGACTACTTATCAAGGACAGGCTGGG
>JAPLSR010000228.1 GCA_026398545.1 Candidatus Sumerlaeota bacterium
ATCATCAAGCATCTGTCGGTGCTGACCGGTTACAACGACATGAGCCTCAAAATTCCTATCCGCCTCCTGCGCCTTGAGGATGAGCGGCGATAGTTTGATTGCCTCCGGTCTCGTCCCGAAGACAAACATGAGTTTTTTTCTTGTCACCCTAAAAATCCTTCACAAATGATTCCTCAGAATGGGGCAGTAACCCCGCACACCGATTCGTAATATCCCCAAAAGACACATCTTAACCTGAGCCCTTATCCCGCTCACGCCTAAACGGTATATTCATCCGGTCGGTAGAATGTGGGATGGCGCAGAATCCATTCAGCAGTCTTGCGAAGACCGTCAGCAAGGTTAACCTGCGGCTCCCAACCCACATTATCCCTGATACGGCGGTTGCTACTCGTCAGCAGTTGCACCTCACTTGATTCCGGTCGGATGCGCTCAGGCGTTTCCCTGACGGGTTTTTTAATCCCCGTTACCTCCATGGCAAGGTTTGCCAGCTCTCCGATGGAAATCCCCGTCCCGCTTCCAAGGTGATACAGTTTCCCAATCACGGTCTCAAGAGGCGCCCCGGAAATCATCATAAAGGCGCGCGCCGTATCACGCACATAAGTGAGGTCACGCACCGGCGCAAGAGACCCCAGACGAATCTCCGGACATTCCGGGGATAGAATCTGGGAAAGTATGGTGGGAATGACCGCACGGGAGGACTGGCGCGGTCCATAGGTGTTGAAGGGGCGCAGGATGACAGCGGGAAGACCAAAGGACAAGTTATAGGACTCCACAAGTTTATCCGCGGCAATTTTTGTGGCGGCATAGGGGGACTGCGCCTGGAGGGGATGTAATTCATCCTGCGGTGTGTAACGGGCGGTGCCGAGGGTCTCGGAGGTAGATGTGTGGATGAGCCGGGTCGTCTTTTCCAGTCGACATGCCTCAAGGATGTTCAGCGTCCCGTGGATGTTCACATTCACATAGGACTGCGGAGCTGTGTAGGAATATGGTATGCCAATCAGGGCGGCGAGGTGGAAGACGACATCGCACCCTGCCACCAGTTCCCTCATACAGCGCGCATCCTGGACATCGCCAGCGACAATCTCAAGCCGGTTTTCACCAAGCCATGCGGCACGGGATGAGCGGGCGTTTTCGACCACCTCTTCAAGATGCCCACGCAAACCGAGAGCATTGTAATGCACAAGGGCGCGGACATGGTAACCGTTTTCAAGGAGGAGTTCCGTTAGATGGCTTCCGATAAAGCCTCCCGCCCCTGTGACAACGCAAAGTTGCCGATGCTGCCTACTCCGCCGAAGAGGCTGCGAAGGCTGGACCAGAGCTTTGGCGACGGAGCGGGGACGTGAGGCGCGTTTTGCATCACCTTTCATCAATAACTCCCGTTCAAGTATGTCTCACCCTGAACCCCTGTCATCCTCCTGGGGCGGATTCCTGCTCCAGCATCCTCTCATCACGCTCCGCCTCCTTTGCGGCGCGCGGATACTGGACGCGGTGATGATAACGGCTGACAAGGGTTTTGACAAATGACTCCTCAAAAAGGTGAAGGTCCCTGAGGGTCATGCTGCATTCATCGAACTGTTCATCGTTGAACTGATTCAGGACGGCTTCGTGAACAATCCGGCGAATATCATCCTCACTAAGATAAGCCTCCATGAGTTTGCTTGTGGATGCCGCCTCCACAATATCTGCCAGCATGACAATGGCGGCTTCGATGCTCTGTGGTTTCGGTCCCGGATAGCGGAAATCCTCCTTGCGCACAGGGTCGTTGGATTTGCCCTCACTATATCGGTTCAGAGCCTGATTGTAAAAATAACGTATCAGACCTGTGCCATGATGCTGGGGAATGAAATCGAAGACACGCTTCGGAAGTCCCCACTTCTGCGCCAGCTCCATACCATCCTTGATGTGCTTCTTGATAATCAGAACGCTCATGCTGGGGGTGATGTTCTGGTATATTTTTTTATCCTCGGGCGTTGTCTGGTTTTCAGAGTAATACTTGGGTTTGACGGTCTTTCCAATATCATGATAATAGGCGCCGGCGCGCACAAGAAGGTAATTGGCTCCCACAGCGATAGCGGCAGGCTCTGCCAGCTTTGACACATTGAGGCTGTGCTGATATGTCCCGGAGGCGCTTTCCTCCATCTCAGAAAGGAGCGGTTGCCTGATGCCTGTGAGTTCCAGGAGACGCACATCCGTCACCACGCCGAAAAGGACCTCAAAAAAGACAAGGGCTGGAAAGGCGATTATGCCGCAGGCGATGCCGTTGCCAAGACCCCACATAGCCCGCATGGCATAGGTCTGGAATTCCCCCGTTGGGTCATCCATGTATTCAAGGATAAGCACGGAAATAAAGTTCACAAGCGCTATGCGGAATCCTGCCATGAGCATCTCCTTGCGCTCACGGACATTATAAAGGCTGCTGACGCTTGTTACCCCGCCAATGAAGGCAAGAAGTGTAATCTTGAAATTCATATCCACCATGAGTCCGAAGAGAAGCGCGCCCCAGCTGACCAGCAAAAAGGCGATGCGCGCATCCAGAAGCATTATGCCAAGGATTCCGATAATACCCGCCGGAATGGCGTAACCCGCAACCATGTCCTCCTTCCCCAGCACCTGCACTACGAGACGTCCAATGGTCAGCGGAAGGAATACCGGCAAACTGATGAGGATAATGTTCTGAGCGGTGAATCCCATGTTGACGTTGAATTTGTGCACAAAGAAGGCAACAAAACCACAGACGATAAGGAGAAAGAGGAAATTTGCCAGAAGCTGCATCAGGTTGGCAGCCCTTAAGCGCTCATTAAGCCTGTTGAGGGCACTATCCTGAAGAGTATTGGCCCTCTCCATCGCATTGATGATGACCTCACCCCGCGCATAGGTGTGCCTCACCTTCTCCACCTGACCCACCAGTTTCGCCCTTTCCTCCTGGGTTAAGTCAGGACGATAGACAATATTGGGCTCAATCACGCTGCGCGCCAGGTCGCGTGCGGCATACAGGTGAGATGTGGGCACCCCGGAAAAGAAATTATTAAGCGACAGGTTGATAACCGTGACCAGTTCCTCCGGATACTCCACGAGTCGAACGGCAACAAAATTCGCGGGTGGCGACTGATGCTTGTAAAGTATTTTCACCCTGCCCTGTTTCTCAAAAGTCTCAAAGGTGTATTTGTCATCAATCAGTCCGCGA
Organism: Candidatus Sumerlaeota bacterium; assembly: GCA_026398545.1. Taxonomy (GTDB): domain Bacteria; phylum Sumerlaeota; class Sumerlaeia; order MWCT01; family MWCT01; genus JAPLSR01. The sequence continues at coordinate 3,185 of JAPLSR010000228.1, forward strand.
TTGGTCATGATGTCATGAATGAGCGACCTGAGGTAATGATAAAACTGCCGGTCATTGCCAATGGAGAGGAGGGCCGTGGTGACATTATCAGTCAGGCTGATGCCGTATTTTTTCTTGAGGTTCTTTTGAAGGGTCCTCATGGATGCGGGACCCGCCTGGGTGGTGGCTATGACTTCCTCCCTCACCCCCGTGATAGCCTCCGCAATTCTGTCCTCCACCTCGCTATCGTATTCATAGCATTGTGGAGTCTTTTTAAGAACCTCCTCCACCTTTTTGTTATAGACCTCTCGGTCTTCGACCTCAAAGGGGAATGGGGCGCGGATGGTTTGTCCTATAACCTTTCCGAGTTCAAAATGATAAGGTTGGAAGAAGAAGACCCTGGAGATGAGGATGGTGGTGAATGCCACCACGACGAGGAACACAAGCCATGCGCCAAGATAGGTAAAACGGCGTTGCCGTGGACTCTGGAGAATCCGTATATCCTTATCCGCCCTTGTTCTTATGCGGTTCTTGCCCAATTGTGCAACAACCCCTCATGCAATAAAGACCAAAATTTCAACGTGCCGGTTTAGTCTTCCTGGTTCTTTTGCCTCTTTTCGTCAATCTCGTATGCCTGAATAATCTTCTGCACGAGTTCATGACGGACAACATCATTCTGGTCGAAATAGATGAACGAGATGCCCTCAATATCCTTCAGGACAGACCGGACGTGAATAAGACCGGAATGGCGTCCGGCAGGAAGGTCAACCTGGGTGATGTCGCCGGTGATAATTGCCTTGGAATCA
>JAPLSR010000337.1 GCA_026398545.1 Candidatus Sumerlaeota bacterium
TGGGGTCTTCATGTGGATTCCATCCGCCTTCAGGATATTGAGGTGCCGGAGGACTTGAAGAAGATGATGTCCCGCCAGGCATCGGCGGAGCGCGAAAAACGCGCCACAATCACAAAGGCTGAGGGTGACAAGATGGCGGCGCTGAACCTTTCTGAGGCGGCAGCCGTCATGCGGAGCAGTCCCGGCGCCATGCGTCTGCGCACACTCCAGACTATTGACGGTCTTGGACCCACATCCTCAAACACGGTTGTCATCTTTCCCGCGGAGCTGAATGACGCAGTTCATGAGATTGGAATCTTTCTGGGAAAGAAGAACAGGGAAGAGAAACAAGAGTGAAGAGGGAATATCCCGCGGTGTCCGGACATCTCATGTGTAAAAAAGGTCCTCTTGTTGTCATCGGTTCCATACGCGCATGGGCGCCCAACCTTCCCTGCCGTATCTGACAGAGGTGCGATCATTGTGCGGATGACACAAATGGAAGACCAATCTTCAAAACCTCGCATCGGGATTGTTGGGGCGGAAAGTTCCCACACGCTTGCTTTTGCGAGGACGCTGAATATTGATAAAGCGTGCGGCTCGGCGCGTGTGGTTGCCGTGTGGGGGGAGAGGCGGGAGTTTGCGGAAAAGGCAGCCCGGGAGGGACACATTCCTGAGATTGTGCGCCGACCTGAAGAAATGCTCGGGCGCATTGATGGCGTCATGATTGCTCACCGGCATCCTAAATATCATATAAAGGCGGCATGGGTGTTTCTTGAGGCGGGGATTCCGCTCTTTATTGACAAACCATTCAGTTTCACCGTTAGTGAGGGGATGACATTTCTGAAGGCAGCCCGGCAAAGGGGTGTGCCTGTTACCTCCTTCTCCATTCTTCCCGAGCAAAAGAGCTTCAGGAATGTCCTCCTGCGCCAGATTCGCGATGCGGGGAGGATTTCCGCCATTCAGGCGCTCGCTCCGTGCGATTTCAAATCAAAATGGGGTGGTGTATTCTTTTACGGCATCCACCTGATAGAGATGCTCCTGAAGGCATTCGGATGTGGGATTGAGTGGGTGGAGGTGGTCAGGGCTGGGCGGAGGAATCCCAACGTTGCCGTAGTGATGCATTATGGTGGCGGGGGACCGATTGTCTCAGCCTTATTCCTGACTGAGGGTTTCCCCGATTTCGCAATAGATGCAATCGGGTCAAAAGGGCGGGTGCATTATGTTAACTGGTTTGACCCCAATCCCTACCTTGGCGGTGTGAAAAAGATTGTCAGGATGTTCAGGACGAGGAGAGAGCCGTACAGTGCGGGGGAAATACTCGGTCCGATTTCGGTGCTGGAGGCACTTGCCCGTTCCTATCAAAGCGGCAAAAGGGAGCGTATGCTGACACCCTTTCTTGAATGATTCAGCCGCAATCATGCGCCAGGTGTCTTGTGGGCTTATGAACCGTCGATTGCCTGTCGCACCACCTGCGATAATTTTTCCTTCCCAAAAGGTTTCTGGATAATCTTGACCCCCAGGTTCATAATCTCCTGATTCCCCTCCATCGGGTATCCGGTGACAAGAACCATTTTGACATTTGGTGAGCGCTTCTGAAGTTCCCTGAATAGCGTTATGCCTTCTATTTCAGGCATGACAATATCAGAGATCACAAGGTCAATAGTTCCCTTAGACTGGTCAAAAATTTCCAGCGCCTTTTTCCCATCGGTGGCTGTCAAAACCCTGTATCCCAGATATTCAAGCCTTGCCTGGTTCACAAGGAGAACGGTGGGGTCATCCTCCGCGAGGAGGATGAGTTCATTCTTACCGCGCTGAAGCCCCATAGATGCCTCCTCGCCCTCATCTTTCACCTCCTTGAATGATGGCAGATAGATGGCGAATTTGGTACCCTTGCCCACTTCCGAATCAGCTGTGATATATCCGCCGTGTTGCTTCACAATGCCATACACCTGAGAGAGCCCCAGACCCGTTCCCTTGCCTCTTTCCTTTGTGGTGAAGAATGGGGCAAAGATACGGGGAAGGTTCTCCGGCGGAATGCCGCATCCCGTGTCAGTTACTTCCACCATGACCCATTGACTTGCCGGCATACTGGGGTAAGGTGCAGGTTTGTCAGCCTCTGTTATAAAGGGTGAGATGGCAATCTTCAATTCTCCGCCATCGGGCATGGCGTCCCTCGCATTGATGACTAAGTTCATGATTGCCTGTTCGATTCTGGTGGGGTCGCCATAAACCCAGTCACTCCCGGGCGAGGCTATAAATCGCAATTTGATGTTTTCCGGGATAATGCGCTGTAGCAGATTTATTGCCTCTTTGATATACGAGCCCAGAGAGAGATGAATGGACTCCATAATGGCTTTCCGGCTGAAGTCAAGAATTTGCCTGATGAGGCGGGTGGCATGGTCAACAAGGGAAAAGATGTTATTCAGGTGTTTTGCCGTGGATTCCTTGACATCTGTTTCCAGCAGGGCAAGCTCCACATATCCGGAAATCCCCTGGAGCATGTTATTGAAGTCATGGGCGATTCCGGCAGCCAGCTCCCCAACGGCGGCAAGGCGTTCCTGCTGGACAATCTGCTTCTGGGTGTCTTGCAGATTGACCAATGTCTCCTCAAGTCTCCGGTTCGTATCCCTCAGCTCCTGTTCAACCTGGATTCGTCTCATGGCAGGCGCCGCATGGTCCATCAGGGATTTCAGAAGCGCCAGGTCTTTTTCTGTATAGCGGTTGGGCTGGTATGATTGAACGGAGAGGACGCCAAGGAGCTCCTCGCCAACGGTTATCTGAACGAACATCAGACTTGCGGAGGGGCGGGATGTATCCCCGAAACGGGGGAGGATGGTTTCCTCGCCCGGCTCCCTGTTCCAGAGGTAACATTGCCCAGTCGCAACTTGCGGGAGAAGTTTCAGTTCAACCGGTCCTTCCTTCAGTTCATCGATGGAGACCTTTTTGCCGTCGATAGTGTCCACGGTGTGAACTATTTTGAAAGTCTTCGTCCCCTTAACCCTCTCCGCGATGTAAAAGGCATCCCATGAGAAGAGCTCAAGCGTGGCATCCTTGAGGATTCTGGCAAATGTCTCGGGTGATTCGGCATTGACAAGGTTCAGTGCCAGATTTGCGAAGGTCCTGTGTTCAAGTTCAGTCTGCTTGTGTTCAGTGATGTCAACGACCATGCCACGCAGTCCAATCACTTCGTCATTGCGTTTGATGAGGCTTGAATAGGTAATGACAGGGAATGTGCTGCCATCCTTCCGCAGGGCAGTGTATTCCTTTCCCTTTCCTATGCCCTCCCGAATCTGAGTCTGGATATCCCTTAATACCCTTTCCCTGTCATCGGGTATAAACATCTGAAGGGCGTTCAGACCCTTTTGTAAATCCTCCTTTGTATATCCAAACATCTGATAGGCTGTGGTGTTGGCAAAGGTGAGGTTGCCATTTATGTCCATCTCAAAGATGGTCTGGGGGAGCATTGCCACCAAATCCTTGAACCTTTTTTCACTTTCCTGGTGTTTCTCCACCATAAGACGCCGTTTTTGCCGTATCTTGGCATCGCGTAATTCCCGCTCGATGGCTGGCAGGAGGCGTTTTAGTTTTCCCTTCATGAGGTAGTCGTGCGCTCCAGCCTTCATTGCATTTACGGCAACATCCTCGCCTATTGTTCCCGAGACGATGATAAATGGTATGTCGAGCCCCTTTTCCCTGACCATCTCCAGCGCTTTTAAGGCATTGAATTGTGGCATGGAATAATCGCAAAGGATAATATCCCAATCCTTATGAGTGAGGGCATCGGCAAGCTGTGCAGGCGTATCCATCCTTTCCCATTGAGGGTCATAGCCGCCGCGTTCCACCTCACGGACGAGCAAAAGGGCGTCGTTCTCAGAATCCTCCAGAATCAAAAGGCGGAGAGATTTTTTCATGATTTGCTCAAATCCTTCTTTGGAGCGGGTTCATTCAATAGCAACCAGTATAAACCGAGGTGACAAACAGCATCGTTAAACTCGGCAAAATCCACCGGTTTACGGACGTAGCTGTTGGCGCCTGATTGATAACTTTTGATAAGGTCAACTTCCTCACGGGAGGATGTGAGAATAACAACGGGGATAAGGCTGGTTCGGGCATCGGCACGGATGCGTTTCAGGACTTCAATTCCATCCAGTTTGGGTAGTTTGAGGTCAAGGAGGATGACTGTAGGCATGATGTTTGGGTCTCGGTTTGCATAAGAGCCCTGACAGAAGAGATAATCCAGCGCCTCCGCACCATCATGGACGATATCTATCTTGTTAATGATGTTATTTTTCTTGAGGCACCTTATTGTCAAATCAATATCATCAGGATTGTCCTCCACAATTAAGATGTTTTTTGGTGTATCCATTTTCTTCCTCCTGTGAGATTAAAGTGTAAAATAAAAAGTTGCCCCCTTGTTCACTGCCCCCTCAGCCCAGACGCGGCCGCCATGGCGATGAATTATGCGCTGGACGGTGGCAAGTCCGATGCCAGTGCCGGGGAATTCTTTTGTGGAATGCAGGCGCTGGAAGGCGCCGAAGAGTTGATCAACATACGTCATATCGAATCCGACCCCGTTATCACGGACAAAGTAAGCATGTTTGCCATCAATTTCTCCTGAGCCGAATTCAATCCGCGTCTCCAGCTGCCCGCTTGAAAAATTCCAGGCGTTCTCTATCAGATTTACAAGTGCCATTTCCAGAAGATTCCTGTCGCCCTTCGCTGTCAGTCCATCCTGTATCAGGAATGTCACGCGGCGTTCCGGGGCGCTTTTTTGTAAGGATTCTGCTATGGAATGCGCAAGAGAACTCATGTCAACATTATCCAGACGCATCTCGCTTCTTGTCACCTGTGATAGTTTTAACAGGTCATCGATGAGGACTGCCATATTCTGTGTGGCTGTGCGCACACGATGGAGGAAATCCTTGCCTTTTAAGTCCAGTTTATCCTCATAATCTTCCAGTAGCGCCAGACTGAAACCGTCAATGCTCCTGAGAGGTGCCCGCAGGTCATGAGAGACTGAGTATGAGAAGGACTCCAGTTCCTTGTTGACAATTCCAAGTTGCATAATTCTGAGTTTTAACTCTTCATTCAGCTTTTCGATTGCTTCTTCTGCACGCTTTCGCTCTGCATCTATCTTATTGAGGGAGCGAGCATTCCACCAAACAATAGCGGTTAATATAATTACGGTTGACACGACCATGATGGAAACACCGCCCTCAGTGCCATAATAGTGAAATACAATTTCCCCTCGTAATCTCAGCCAGGCTAAGATTATCGGGATGCCGATAACAGTCGGTAAAAGATGCCTTGCCATCCGGCCACCTGCATTGTCACTGGTAATAATTTCCATCATCCCACGGTCCGGATGCAAACAAAGAATCCCGACTACTATAAAGTTGAATGCGAGAGCAGTATTGAGCGCCATTGGAATATATGAAGCAATGCCATAAAGCCTTTTAACACCATAGATATAGCCTGCCAGGGCCAATATAGATATTAAAGAGGATACTAAAGCGGTGAATTCGCAAGGGCGATAACCTCGCCGCGTCTCCAATTTTAAAATCAGCAGGGAGATACCTATGAGTAAGAAATTAACTGCGGTATTGGGTGCCATTCGATTAGGAGGAGTGTATATTTCTAATTTATCTCGGAATAAGACTTGGTCTATACCAAGGTCATAATCCAAGAAGCTAATCAGTTTGGTCATAGCAATTAGGCAAAGAAGAAAGGCGCATGTTTTGGCAATCCATTTAATGGCATCTCTATTACTACTCGTTGATACCCCATGCGTAAATAGTGATAGACCTGAGAGAATAAAACAAACAGCTGTTGTAGGATTCATTGCAGTCATCCCGGGAATAACACACTTTAAGACCGGGATATCAAATATCCAACCAATCAATACAAAGAACCCTATAAGCGCAACAAACACGCTTGTTACTTGCGAAAATAATTTAAATACTGTGATACGGTGGATGTTCGTTTGATTATTTATGCTTTTATCAATCACAACTTCCCCGCTTCCTTAACGATAATAAGATGCCAGGGAATTCCGCGATATTTTGTGTATATTTCTCCCATATATAATTTTTTTACCAGACAATGGGGGTATGGAGTCAAGCTTAAAATAAAAATTGTATATATTTAATAAATATAAATTAGTATAATAGTATTTTATTTAAATTAATATTTATGTTTTAATATTTGTCAAGAAGATAATGTATCAAAATTTTCCTTTACGATTTCTTCTTTATTCTTGAATTTGCCGTTGTGGTCAGTTTTTTTGCAGTGCGGCAGGGGGTTACTCTTTTCTTCTTTTATTCTTTTTATCCTTATACATGCGTTGGTCTGCCGTGAACAAGAGCTTATCCAGTGTTTTAGGATATTTGGGATTATACCGCGCACAGCCAATGCTGGCTGAGAGATGATAGGTCCGTGTTGTCTTGCTTTTGTGCGTGGAAAGGGCTTCCTTAAAGCGCTGGATGACGGCGTCTGTACTATCCATCTCCACCTCAAGGGCGAGGACGACAAACTCATCGCCTCCAATGCGCCCTATGATGTCAGACTCACGGAAGGTTTTTTTCAGAATGGAGGCGAAATCCTTGAGGGCGCAGTCTCCCTCCGGATGCCCGAAGGTATCGTTGATTTCTTTCAGATTGTCCAGGTCGATGAAAATGAGTATCATGTCGCGCTCAACACGGTGGGCAAGCATCAATTGCTGGCGGGCGAGCGCCATGAATCCACGGCGATTATAAACCCCTGTAAGGTCATCTTCAAGAGAGAGCGCCTTGATTTCCGCCTCCGCCTGTTTTCGGTCTGTGATATCCCCACCCACGGATTGTATCTCCAGCAATCTCCCCTCATTATCAAACAGACCCAGGCTATTCCAGCGTAGCCAGCGTTGCTCCCCGTCAGGCGTGATGACACGGGTTTCGTGGCTTGAGCTGTCATGGTCGCGGGTGAGGCTCGCAAGCTGTTTCTCAACTGATAGTCTATCCTCTGCGTAGATGAATTCCATAAAATTATGGCCAAGAAGTTCCTCATGCGTTTTTCCAAAGAAGCGGCAACAGGCGTCATTGACGAAGGTGAGAACTGCCTGTGGAGTGATGCGACATATGAGTTCCGTCTGCTGTTCAATGACGGCGCGATAGCGAGTCTCGCTCTCCAGAAGCGCCTCATAAATGCTTTTTTGCTCCGTGATATCAACCAGAATTCCCTGATAGTGAGTCAGCATTCCCCTGTCATCAAAAATTGCCTTTGTCTGATTTGAGACCCAGCGCACCTCGCCCGATTTTGCAAGCAGGCGGAAATCCATCTGGAATTCTGGTATCCCTTCCAGGGCATGACGTGCGAGTTCCCGAATAACTTTCCGGGCATCATCAGGGTGTATGATGTCCTGCCATGAGACCCTGCCTGACATTAGGTCATCAGCCGTGTAGCCAATCTGTTTCACATTATCGGAGACATATTCCACAGGCCAGTCATCCGCCAGACGCCACAAAAACACAATGACGGGGCTCCTGTTAATAATGGCTTCCAGTTCCCTCATTTTTTTCAGGGCGCGCAGAAGGTCGCCTGCAGACCTTTTCTGTTCAGTGATGTCACGAGTATAGATGCCTATTTTCTCCACGCCGCCACGGGCGTTGAAAAAGGGATAAATGATGGTTTCAAAATATCGCTCCTCGTGTTGTTCCTCAAAATGGACAATCTTTTTTGATGTGATAACCTCCTCCACGTATTTCTTCCACTCTCCAGACCTCAGGGGTGATATCAGGTCATAGATATTCTGTCCGATAAGTTCATCCGCAGGTCTGCCGATATTCTCCGCCCCCGGCTGATTCATTGCGGTTATATAACCCTTGCGATTTACAATAAAGGCATCATCCGGTGTGGAGTCCAGAAATGCCCGTGCAGTCACCATGTTTTCCCGGAGGGCGCCCTCCGCCATCTTCCAGTCTGTGATATCTTCAAGGATTCCCATACCGCCTGTCACCTGTCCGCTTGAGTCATAAATGGGCGCCGTTCGGAAGGAAATATATACCCGTTTATTGTAAAAGGTGCCTTGATAATACCCTTCGTAAGAACCCTCTTCCCCCTCAAGCGCCTTGCGAAGGGCGGGCAGAATGGAGGAATCTTTTAACTTTGTCAGGTCCAGATGGAGAAGTTGCTCACGGCTCAGTTTTGTTTGTGAAAGTATTTGCTCGTTGCAGTGGGTTATCTGCATACTGGTGTTATAATAAAAGATACCGAGGGGGAAATGACATGGTAGCTTTCGCATTTGTTCCCCGGCTTTCAGATGGGATTGGTGGATTCTCCGCTTTTCGGATATCTCCAACTCCTCAATCCGCTTCATCAGCTTACTTACCTGTTCCTCCAGTTCAGGCATGTTCTCATTGTCAGTTGCCATGGAATGCATTATCCTCTTATCATACCTTCAAATTTGACGATTACCCGGATTTCTGGAGAGTCTCTCTTACCACCTCAGCCAGTTGTTCCCGGCTGAAGGGTTTTTGAATAAGGGCGGCAATGCCCTGATTTAAAAGGTTTTCATCCTCATGCCCAATGGAATATCCCGTGGCGAGGACCATTTTGACATCAGGCTTTTGCCGTTTGAGGCGGGTAAACAGCTCCATACCGCTGATTCCCGGCATGAGAATATCAGAAATCACGAGTTGAATATCCGGGGCATGCCGCTCAAAAATATCCAGAGCCATCTCTCCGCTGGTTGCCGTTATGACCTTGTAACCAAGGCGTTCGAGTCGTGTCTTGTTCACAAAAAGAACTATGGCGTCGTCCTCGACGAGGAGGATGGTGGCTTCTTCCACTCTGGGGGTGGGTTCTGGTAATACGCCAACGCCTATGATCAGTCGGATGATGCCTAAGAATATTGCAATAACGCAGCAGATGAGCCCTGCGATAGCGCCACCCTTGCTTTGCTCCTTGCCCGTCGCAAGGGCAATCGCGGCAATGATGCTTCCAAGCCCTGAAAAAGGGATATTCAGCCAGTTAAGAGCGCCCAGACAGGGAAAAAAAGCAACTATCATGCCC
>JAPLSR010000157.1 GCA_026398545.1 Candidatus Sumerlaeota bacterium
GGATGAGTTTGATTTCCATGATAAATGCAAATCGAAGTCATTTTGCATTCTACAATTTAATAGATAACGGGTATTTGCCATCTATGTCAATTAAATATGCCCGCGAGAAGAAATTCACAAACCCGCGCCGGTTGCCTTTTAAGTACCGGCAGAAACTTTTTCCGTAAAAATCACATTGGCGACGGGCAGCGATTTCAGTTCCAAACGCGAAAGGTCGATATATTTACTGGCATCCTCAATTTCAACACCAATGACCCGGTTCTGTTCATCAAAGTCCAGCACAATTCCCGGCGACACTTCTTCGGATTCCGTGCTTATTGCGTCAACCAGTTTGATGTAAAGCATATCCGTATCTGAAAAGTATTGAAAGATCATCGTTTCACCTCCTGTCAGGGTTTAAACTGCTGGACAAATAACATCAAGTTCAAAGACAGATTTAATGCAGAATGTTCACGATCTCACCGGTTGCCTTTTTTGAGAGATTGCACAAAGATGCCCACCAAAAAATTTAACCGGGTGATTTATGCTCCGCCCGGTCCTTTCCAATTCATGCATATTCTCAACGCGACAACCAGCCCGTGAAGATTACCTGATCTTTACTAATGGTTAGCGCGTAACCTGCAAGACGAGGGTGGCATAACTTATTGATAATAAGCACATTTATCCATTGGATCGTCAGATTCACACACTGGTTATGTGGCGATCCCATGAAATATGATCTTTGTTTTAGGCAAATATGGTCATGAGAATTCCTTGATACATTCATCATAGAGCAGTTTGGCATTCTCCTTCGATAGGTAGACAACAGTATTGGAGAAATAGAAGTTTTGCTCAGTCAGAGACTTTATTCTACCGGCACTGATATATTTACTGATCTGCCCGTTCTCAAGATTTACTCCATGGTGGAATTTGGAGAGCTTGATGAATTTTTCTTCGTTATCTTCGCGAATCTCAATTCTGCTTGTGCCGATGCCAGCAGCAATGATACCATATCCGTTATGATACAGGAAAACGTAAGATTTGGACATCCATTCCCCAATTTTCTCTTTTCTGTCGCCATAAGCCGATGCTTTTTTTTCCCTAACCATGTCGAGGTACGCACCTGGAATATATCTTTCACAAGTGTTTATCCAGCAATGCCTCTGGGCTTCGGGAAGGAAAATCTCGCTGGATAGCTCCAGAAAAGTCTTGGGACCAATGTCGTAAAATCGGTAGAAATACTCCTCGATATCAATTCCTTTTGTCCGCCAATAGTCACTAGCTGAACTAATGGACAGAGAAGAGGCATTAGAGATGACCACAATCTTCTGGGAGTTATTAAATCTGGATTCACTCAAACGATAGCCGAAATGTTCCTCGAATCTGCTCATTAGCGTCTCATCATCATTCAGATGAAAGCATTTCCTGAAATGCTCGTTCATATCTGAATATTGCCAGACAGAGAAAATCTGAGCGTAATCCATGGCCTGATAAAGCTTCCCGCGGTCGTAGAGCCCAGCTACTTTAAGTTCTATGACCACCAAAGCACCATTGCCGTCGACCGCAAAAAGATCGGCTTCCTTTTGGAGACTGCGCTCATTACCAAAGATCATATACTGAGGAAATACCTCGTTTCCAATCATTCTCTTCAGAAACTCTTCAAGATTCTTCTCATTTTTGCTGAATTTTTGGGAAACATCTAAAGAGCTGATTGGTAGAATATTCTCCATATCACCTTTAACTTCGAATAGCATTATAGTCTCCTTTGTATAGAAATATTGATACTCTGAACTACATAAAGTTGCGGATCAGCAGTGGCGGCATGCCGCCCACTGCAGCGGCTTATTATGAGTTTCGTTCAGCGCCCCCTGATGAACATGAAATGGCAAAAACTGTCCATTTGATCCGCCTGCGATTCTGGGATTCGCGAGGAATTAAAGTTTAAGTATCTAATTGATGCTTCTTTGATGGGCTATTATCGCATGAAATATAAGTGTTGAACTCTTTACCGCAATACCTACATTTCAAGTCAGCCATTTTTACCCCTCCATCTACTGAAATTTTTTTCATTCCTGCCTGAAATAAATAATTATTTTTATTATGAAGTTTTATGCAATGCAATAAGAAAATGAATCAGGATGTCAAAAAATTGACGCGGATAACGCGGATTGCACGGATTTATTATCTGCGGTAATCTACGAAATCCGTGTCTAAGATGGATTGATTTATTTGCCCAATATCACCTTTACACGATGCGGTTTGCCATCGCTTTGCGGAGGGATGAGGTTTCCCGCAAGGGGTTTGCCGTCGAGGGTGAGGGAATGGACGCCGTGGGTGACACCATCGGGGTTTTCGATGGTGATTTTATAAAGGCAACCGCGGAAGCGGCGCGTGACTTTGTATGATTTCCAGTCCGAGGGGATGCAGGGGTCAATTAATAGACCATCATAAGTGGGACGCACACCTATGAGATAATCCATTGTGTTGCGCAACATCCAGACGGCGGAGCCGGTCAGCCAGGAATGGCTTGCCTGTCCGAAGGTCGGATGGTCGGGGCTTGTCACATACTCCGAATAAACATAAGGCTCCATCTCATAACGGTCAATATCCACAACGGGATTGTTGGGCAGCGCCTGCTTGTAATACTTGTAGGCAGTCTCGGCGTGTTTGAGGAGGAGTTCCGCCAGATACGCCCACGAGACAGGATGATTGAAGACTGCGCCATTTTCCTTTTTGCCGGGGACACAGCGCGTGGCGAGTCCGATGTTCTCATTCACATGCGTATATGCCGGATGGAGGATTTTGGGTCCTTTTGGCGTGCCGCAGAGGCGCGCGGCGGATGCCATCGCCTGCTCCGCCCTCTCCCCTTCCGCAACCCCGCTGATAATCGCCCACGATTGCGCATTCAGGAATATCTTCCCCTCCGGCGAGGTCTTTGAGCCAATCAGTTCGCCAAGGTCATTGATGGCGCGAATATACCACTCGCCGTCCCACAGGTTTTCATTTGCAGATTGTTTGATGACCCTGTATAACGCATCATATTCATCGGCTTTGGGGTGATTGAGTCGCCGCAGGAGAATGCTCATCTCCCGCAGTATGTAGGCATAGATGAAGGTGTTCATGGCGCTGATGCCCTTGCCCTTACGTCCGCAGTAATCCAGCGTATCATTCCAGTCGCCGGGTCCGATGAAGACTAAGTGCTTCTCATTCAATTTAGATTTGAGAAACTCAACGGCGTTCAGGACATGCTCAAGGATTGTGGCTTCGCCGCCATCGTCATACCGCACCATCTCATTCAGGCTGGCGAAATCGGCGGTCTCTTTCAGATAAGCCACAACAATCATTGGAAGCCAGAGAGGTGTGTCGGAATGTCCGGTGCGCTCGCCCCCGCCGGTCATGGGATAGTAACAATGATAGACACTTCCGTCTTTGAACTGCCGTGACGCCATTTCAAAGATACGCTCCCTGCCCCATTCGGGTTTTGTGAAAAGGACGCCGAGTGTATCCTGGCATGAATCGCGGTAGCCGCGTCCAAATAAAAGCCCGCCGTGATGATAGCTCGCATCGCGTGAGAACTGGAAAGTTGTCTTGGTCTGATACTGGTTCCACATATTGACGAACAGGTTCAGCTCATGGTCGGGCGTCTCCACCTGAAAGGCGGAGAGGTAATCATTGCGCATGGCAAGGAGGTTCTGGAACTGGGCGCGCGCCTCATCTGGGGAGCGGTATTTGCAGGCGAGGGATGCGGCAACAAGTTCCGCTTGCGCTGTGTGCTCCGCCTCATCGCCCGTCTTGTCCACAATACCCAGAAGAAAACAAAACTCCGCCTCTCCCCTTGCAGGGAGCTCTAAGGGGCAACGCAGGACATTGACCGCATCCCCCGCTGTTACCTCCGTGTTGAAACTCGTCCCCTGCTCAATGGCAATGGGGTTTTCCTCCGAGCGCCAGGCGCCTGTGAAGCGTTCTTTTGAACCATCAAATCCGACGACAGGCAGGCTTGATGCCATAAAGACCCACTTGTTCCAGGATTTGTTCGCCTGCTTGACCGTGGCGGCGGAGTATGTGACCCAGTAGCGCTTGGAGGACATCAGAATCTGTTCAGCAGGCACAAAATGGACATCATTGAAATGTTTATCATTGGGCTGGTTTATGAGGTCCACAAGGGCATGGCCAAGGCACATCTCCGCATAGGAATAGACATCGAAAGAGCGCGCCTTGCCTTTTGTTTCCTTCAGCCGCACCCACCAGACCTCAACATCGTCCGTGGCGACAAAGAAGGTTGATTGAGCCCTGACACCATTGACCTCATAAGTGATTGTGGTATAATTCATTCCATGACGACATTCAAATTTTTTGAAGCGTGCGGGAGGGGTCGGTTGCCAGGTGAGGGACCAATATTTACCCGTCTGACGGTCGCGGAGGAAGATGTAACGTCCGGGGCGGTCAAATGGCATGGAGTTGTAACGCCAGCGGGTAATGCGGGAATCTTTGGGGGAGATGAAAAAAGAAAACCCCCCGCCTGTGTGGGAGATGAGACCATGGTATCGTCCATTTGTGAGATAATTCACCCAGGGCGCGGGTGTTCCGGGATTGGTAATTACAAACTCCCTCGCCTTTTCATCAAAATAGCCATATTTATTGGAAATCACAAATTTCTTTCGGGCAATTTCCCTGTCAGACATATCTGATTTCCCTGATTATTGGTTTTTATTATTACAGAAAAAAAGTTGTTGAATCGTTTTAAGAGTTTGTTGTGATTGTCAATATAAATGTATCATTTCAAATGAGTTCATCCATTGGTTCGCCACGGACATGTCATAAAACATTCTAACAGCTCCGTGAGTATCGGAGACATCTGTCGCGTAAGCGACGCCCAGTTTGTGGGGCAGGATAAAAAATTGGGTTTGTCTTTTAATATAAAATTGACACCAGAGGCAATCATCAATAATCATTCAATGATTTTTTGTAAAACAAAAGACAAGGATAATAAATTCATATCATGGTAAAACTTGCTGGAATAAAGTTCTCAGAGACCTCCCTGCCCAAGTATTTTATTGACGAGGGGCTGGAACTGAAAATCGGGGATGCCTGCATCTGTCCGGTTGGGGAATATGAAGATACCGGCATTGTCAGCAGTGTGGAATTTCGCCCGAGCGAACTGATTCCATCTCCCCCTTTCCGCAAAGTCCTCCGCAAAGCCACCGAGGAAGAGGTCGAAAAGTGGCGGGCATTGAAACAACGGGAGCGGAATGCCATTCAGACCTGCCGGGAAAAAGCCCAGAAACATAACCTGATGATGAAAATCTCCAACGTCCGTTTCGACGATGCCAATAATAAGATTATTTTCCATTTTACAGCGGATAAACGGGTGGACTTCCGGGAGCTTGTAAGGGACCTTGCCGCCACTCTTCACTCCCGCATTGAACTCTGGCAGATCGGGGTGAGGGATGAGTCCCGCGAGGTTGACGGATATGGTATATGTGGACAACGCCTCTGTTGTTCAGCTTTCCTGAAAGAATTCAAGCCTATCACCATCCGGATGGCAAAGAATCAGGATATATTCCTTTCCCCAACCAAACTTTCTGGCTGTTGCGGACGTCTTATGTGCTGTCTGGAATTCGAAGAGCAACAATACAAGGAAATTACCACCTCTGCACCCGCAATTGGCGCCTTTGTCAAAACCAAAAACCAAGAGGGCTTGGTTATTGAGAGAAATCTGATTGCCCAGACCTGCATGATTCAGGATGCTAATGAAAACAAATACAATATCAACTTTTCACAGATTGAGGAGATGAGGCAGCCCGAAAAAGCCCCTGAGGAGATTGCTGAAGAGAAGGAGGAAGAGCAGTTCGAAGAGGAGCCCCCCGTAGAGGAATAAAATTCACCACGAAATATTTTACGCTTGACTGAGCTCATCAGGTAAAGTTTATTACTGACGAAAACAATATGCATTTATAAATTTTCTTCCAACCAGGGTTCAGATTTTAAAATATGACTGAGGTATAGATTGAGTATCGGCAAGTAAAAGAGGATATACATTTTTAAGACAATCTAAATAATAGAATGGTGGAGATAATGGCAGAGCAAAAAGAAAAGATCTGGACGGCGGCAAAAAAGTGCTTCAGAGAGCTTGGACTGAAAAAAATGACCGTCGCTGATGTGGCAAGGGAATCAGGGCTCAGCGAAAAGGGCGTGAAAGCCATTTACAAGGATGTCAATTCAATTATCACGGATTTGATGACCAAGGGCATTGACGATGTGACAGCCATCCTTGAAAAGAGCGTTCAGGCGCGGGGCAAGGCGGATGTCAAAATATCCCGTTTCGTGAAAACCTTGCTTGCGGATTATGAAATCCATGCACCACTTTCCAAACTGGTCTCCATTAATTTTGAATCACTGGATGAGGAATGTCTCCTCCTGTGCAACCTTTTGACCCAGGAACAGATAGACCGCTACCGGTTGAACACAGCGATTATCGGACGCATCATTGCTGAAGGGCAATCAGAGGGGATTTTCAGAAAGGCTGACCCCCTTGAATGCGCATATTACCTGCGTGGGATTATCGTATGGGCGATACGTTTCTGGATTGCCACAAAATATGAGGGAGAACTGGCTGATTTTTCCGACCGAATCACCCGAATATTTTTCACGGGAATCTATAAATAAGCCTGGGGGCGGGAAGCCTTAGTCCAGTTTAAAATGAATGATACTCAATTTTCTGAATCCCCTCTTTTTGATTGGTCTTATTGCCGTGGCGGCGCCTGTTCTCCTGCATATCCTGAGCAGGCAAAAACGCCGCCGCATCCCATTCAGCACCCTTTACTTCCTGCGAAAAATTGATGTCCAATCCGCCAAGCGTCATAAACTCACAGATATCCTCCTTCTCCTCCTCCGCACGCTGATGCTTCTCCTTATCACACTTGCACTGGCAAGACCGGTCTTGCGCCCTGCAAACCGCCACGCCCCTTCTATAGGCGAGGCAACTCGCATCATTATTCTTGATGATTCCTACAGCACACGCCTAAAGCACGAGCAACGACCCCTTTTTGAACGGGAACGCGAGTTTGCCAGAGCGGCAGTGGAGACCCTGCGCTCCGGAGACGATGCCGCCATTCTCATGAGCAGTGGGTTTGATTCACCCGGAACTGCTTCTCCCACAGGCAACACTGCCATCCTCCTTGATGCGGTGGAAAAATCCGCCCCGTCGGATTCAGGAACCCCGCTTGCGTCCGCCTTAGAGCGCGCCATCTCCATCCTTGCACAGTCCCAAAAGCCTCTAAATGAAATCATCCTCATCACCGATATGCAGAAACACGCCTTCGCGCCGCCCGATGCCATGCCAAATGAGGAAATGCGTAAAATCCGTCCGCAGATTTACATCTGCCCTGTCCGTGCCGGACAAAATATCTCAAACATGACCATCGAGAAGGTCTTTATAACATCTCCCCTTCCCCTTGCAGGATTCCCCGTTATCATGGAAGCAACGGTTCGCAATCAAACCGAACGAGCCCTTGACTCAACCGCAAATCTCTGGACCGGCAACGAGCTGCTTATGCAGAAAAAACTCTCCATTCCCCCATCCGCCTCCACCATCGCCACATTCACCTTTTCACCGAAATCCACCTCGGAAAAAAGCGGCTATCTGACTGTTGAATCGGACGACCTAGACTCGGACAACACCTATTATTTCAACATTGGTATTCTAAAATCCCTTCACACCCTCATTGTCACCTCTGAAGGGACACACGTGATGGAAAAGGATGGCTCCCTGTTTCTTGCCACAGCCCTGGAACCACTTGAAACCGGGGATGCAGAAGCGCCGTCAGGCGGGGTGGATTATGCCTCTCCTGATGACCTGGCAAGCATTTCCCTGAAGACTTACTCTATCCTTTTTTTTGTTGATGTCATAGACATAGCTGAGACTCCGCGCGAAGCCCTCAAGAAATTCATAAGGGACGGTGGGTGTGCACTGTTTTTCCTCGGGTCATCCCCGAACACTAACTCATCCAGCGGGTCTATTTACACGGACCCAGACTTCTTCCCATTCATTATTCAGGACACATGGGAGGTAAATGCAGGGGAAGGCGCAACGGATTTTGGCGAATGGGACCGCACCCATCCTGTGACACAATCCCTGAGAAAAATCCCCAATCTGGATTTTTCCACCGTGAGTTTTTATAAGGGATGGCGAGTAAGATTTCACACCGCAGATACCACGGCACGCATCCTGGTATATACACGCAACGACAACCCCCTGATTATCGAGAACAACCGCGGCAAGGGCAGGATTGTCACATTTGCCTCGGGCCTCTCCCCCGAATGGAATAATCTTGCCTCGCGCCCTGTCTTCATCCCCTTACTTTATGAATTGATTAAAAACCTCCTTGAATCCAAAAGCAGGGTCTATGCCACGGTGGGAGACTCCATCAAACTCCCCATGACCGGACCTCTTGAAGTTACCACACCAGACGGGACAAAATATACAGTCACACCGGAAAAGGGAGAATCGACTTTCAATCACACCCGCCTTGCAGGAAACTATACCTGTCATGCCACGCAGACGGCTGGCGCCATAGATGACGTATTTTCCGTCAATGTGGACCCTGCGGAAGGCAATATGGAATGGATATCCAACAATGAGGCGAAAAAACTCTTCCCAGAGGTTGCGAATGTGACAGTTTGCCCGTCACCGGAAAGTCTTGGGTTGATTCTTGCGGAGGGACGGGAGGGAAAGGCGCTCTGGCATTATTTAATGCTGGGGGCGCTTTTACTCTTTCTTCTGGAAAGTCATCTTGCAGGGAGACTTCTGCCACGGAAGGAAAAAGGGACTGGGGAAACCGGATGAAATGGAAATTTCAAACTATAAAGCATGAAAAAGCGGCAGGATTAACTCGTGCGCTCGCCTCTATCGTGGGGGTGCATTTTGGTGGTTTCTGGAACCTCCCCCTCATGACGGTCACAATCATACTTGTTCTACTCTCCCTTGTTCACTGGAATCGCCCGGCGAAGCAGGCGTTAGGGAGATGGTCGCGAAGACTTCTGTTATTAAGGTTTCCCGCCGCCTTTATCCTTCTCCTGTTTGTCTTCAATCCAACGCTCATTTTTCAAAAAACCGGGGCAAGAAAAGGACATGTGGCTATGCTCATTGACACCTCCAGAAGCATGGAACGGAAAGACTCCACTGGTGGACTTGCCAGACTGGACTCCGTAAAAAGGCTCCTTGGAGAGACTTCATTCATATCGGATATCAGTAAATGGACAGAACCCTCCTTTTTTACATTTCACTCAAATGTTCAGCCGCTTGCGGATGCAAGAAAGATTCAGGACATGCGGTCACAGGGTGAGTCAACCAATCTCGCAGATGCCCTGAATCACCTCCGGCGCAATAGCCCCAGGGAAGGTTGGACCGGCGTCATCCTATTTACAGATGGAAGGTCAACTGCAAACGACTCAGCCCCTGCCGCCTCGAAATCGCTCGGTTGCCCTGTTTATGTCGTTGGTGTGGGCAGAAAATCCACAGACGACTCTCCCCTCACGGATGTGGGCATTTTACGTGTGGAGGCAAATCCCACTGCCATCCTGAATCAACCCACAACCCTCAGGCTCGGACTCCTCCAGCAGGGCATGACCGGGGCAATGGTCACAGTGCGGCTGAAGGAAGGTGAAAATGTCCTCGCGGAAAAAACCCGCAATCTCACTGAGGAGAGTGAGCAGGAATTCTCACTTGAATTTACACCACGTAAAAAGGGTCTCAGGCAACTTTCCCTTGAGATTCTTAAAGACCCGCGCGACCAGATTCCGGAAAATAACAAAGCCGACTTTACATTGCCAGTTACTGATGCCCGGCTCAAAGTCCTCTATGTGGAAGGGACATTGCGCTGGGAGTATAAATTTTTGAAGCGCACCCTGACAATGGACCCGTTTATTGAACCAACCTTCCTCCTTCGTACCACGGCAGACCAGGCGTTCCAACAATCCGGGGGCGAGACGCTCAAGGATGGTTTTCCCACCTCCCCTGACGCCCTCTCAAAATTTGATGTAATCATCCTCGGGGATATCCCAAAGGCATTCCTTTCCGATGAACAGGTCTCAGCGCTGGAGACCTTCGTTGGTGACAGGGGCGGCGGGCTTATCATCACCGGCGGATATCATATCCTCTGTTCGGGGGAATATGCCCAGACACCTCTGACAAAACTCCTCCCCGTTCAGCCTGCCACCGCAAATAAAACACTCATCCAGGGGGAATTCAGTCTTGAAGCCGAGCCACACGCCAAGACTCATGAAATACTTAAAGGAATAATATCTAACCTGAGTGAAGTCAGGCTTGAACGCTGGTATCCGGTGGGGAATGCGAAGGCTGGGGCGGAGGTGCTGCTCCGCCGCCGAGGCAAAACGGGAGAAGCCGGGATTTTCCTCGCCATCCAGCCTTATGGTAAGGGACGAGTCCTTTTCCTTGCCTCGGATGACCTCTGGCGTCTGAGCTTCCGACGAAAAAAAACGGATGAACCGGGTGTGGGCGACTTGATTTATCTTCAGGGGGCAAGATGGGTTGCAAGGCAGGACATGGCTGATGACAAAACAGCCCCGCTCTTTCTACCACATCTGGACAGGTTTTCCTATGAACCGGGGAGCGTCGCAACCCTCCATGTGCAATGGAATAAAGGCAGACTCGGAGAGGAAAACCCGAAAATGGAAGGAACCCTTTTGCATGGAGGAAATGTTGAGACGACTCTTGATTTCATAAAAAATGGGGCTTATGATTTTACTGCCCATTTCAACCTGACAAAAGAGGGCACGTATGAGGTCAGTTTGAAAGGCTCAATGACAAATCAGAGCGAAACACAATCATTAAAATTCCTTGTGGGACGTCCCTGGCGCGAGATGGAATCATTGAGCATTGACGAAACAACCCTCCGCGCAATTGCAGAGGAGACCTCCAGCGGATATTACACACTCCTGAATGCGGGTGAGATTGCAAAACGCCTGCCCAGGGACATCAGAGTGGAAAGAAGCCGGATTGAAAAGGAGGCAACCTCCGGTCCCGGATGGTTCATCGCCTTTTTCTTACTCATGTGCCTTGAATGGTTCTTGCGGCGCCGCAGGGGGCTTATCTGATACAGTTGCCGGAGGAAGTCAAATATGGAAAGGGAGCGCATTGGATTCACAACCACAATTCCGGTCGAAATCATTCTTGCCGCCGGAGATGTCCCAATAGACTTGAACAACATCTTTGTGTCAAGCGCCGATGCGGGGGATTTTATCCGCAGGGCGGAGATGGATGGCTATCCACGAAACCTCTGTTCATGGATAAAGGGAATTTATGGTTCGGTGATGATGTCCGCTCCCGTTGACCGCATCATAATTGTCACAGAGGGCGACTGCTCCAACACGATTTCCATGCTTGAGACCTTCCAGGTTATGGCTGGCGCCCCCCCAATCATAACATTTAATTTCCCCCATAACAGGGACGCCTCCCGCTTGGAAGTTGAGATGCGCCGCCTATCTTCCGCCCTCGGCACAACCCTTGAAGCGGCGGAGGAAAAACGCCGCGCCCTTCTCTCCCTGCGGAATAAACTCAGGCGTCTTGATGACCTCACATGGAAGACCAGCCAGGTAACGGGCGGGGAAAACCATCTCTATCTTGTCTCATCAAGCGACTTTGGCGGCGACCCGGAGGTCTTTGAAAGGCGGCTTGATGCCTTCCTTGAGGAGGCGGAAAAACGTCCGTCAGGGCGCCCAAAGATACGGCTCGCCTTTGCAGGCGTCCCTCCTATCTTTTCCAACCTTTATCAATACTTAAGCGACCATGGGGCTGAGATTATCCTGAACGAAATGCAACGTCAGTTCAGCATGCCTTATGACTGTGAGTCCCTTGTAGAGCAGTATTTACTATACACATATCCCTATGATGTCTTTTCCCGTCTGAAGGATTTAGCGGTTGAAATCAAACGCCGCCGGGTGCATGGGCTTATTCATTACGTTCAGGCATTTTGCCACCGCGGAATAGAAGACATCGTCCTCCGTCATGAGCTGGATATCCCTATCCTGACCCTTGAAGGGGACGCACCGGGACAAATAGATGCCCGCACCCGCCTGCGCCTTGAAACCTTCCTTGAGCTTATCCAGTCAAAGGTGCAAAATGGCTGAAGGTTATGATTTGTGCCGCGATGAGTAACCCCATGAAATGTTTTTGGTTTGATTTCACATCAGACATTATTCATAATTGATTTTGTATTTACATGAATAAACAATGGACTAAAAATGTCGCATTTGATAAAAAAATTCATTGGCAAACTGTGGCGGCTGGTTAAACGCTGGTTCAGCGTCAGACGCGAATATCGCATCACCCTGGAAGGGATTCTCTTCGTCATAATCACCTTCTTCATCGGGTTTGCCGCCATCAATACAAGCACCAATCTCCTTTACCTCATCATGTCCATGATGCTTTCCTTCTTCATTATCTCCGGTATCCTATCCACCAGCACACTCAAGAAAATCACAGTCAAAAGGCTGGCGGTCCGCCACATAAGCGCCTTAGAGAATGCTGTTATTCAGATTGAAGTGAAAAATGACAAAAGGGTGATGCACTCCCACTCCCTCAGGGTGATGGATTATCTGGATACTGGTGAGCTGGTTGGTGTGAGTTATCTATCACACATTGCCCCACGCTCAGGGCGCACCGCCTCATACATGGTCAAGTTTCCCCGCCGAGGACTCTTTATGCTATCCCATATCCGGGTTGTGTCGCGGTTTCCATTTGGATTTTTCGAGCGCGCCATCCTGACAAAACAGCCTCAGGAAATCCTGGTTTATCCACAAATCATTGACATCCAACCCATCCTTGAGGCATCCAACATTGACCTCGGGGAATATGAGTCCGGACGCAAAGGACCCGGACACAGTCTTCATGGCCTCCGGGAATACACATCGGCGGACAGCGCCCGCTTTATTCACTGGAAGGTTTCAGCCCGCTCCAATAAAATCATGGTAAGGGAATTTGAGAAGGAGGAAAAAAAGAAGGTCACGCTCCTTTTAAATAATGCCATCCCCTCTCCCATTCCGGTGGATTGTTACGAGTTTTTTGAACAGGCTGTCATCTATACCGCATCTCTTGCCAACTACCTTATAGGGCAGGAATTTCAAGTGCAACTGGAGACTGCCTCGGGACGTGTGCCGTTTGGCGTGGGACTATCTCATCTTTTCAGGGTTATGCGTGCCCTTGCGCTGATTCAGCTGGAAGAAAAAGAGCCTGCGTTCCCCAAGCTGCCAACAGACGCTGAATCTACAAATATCTTTATCCACTTCAACCCGCGCCAGGTCATGCCTTCATATCCGCCGGACTTTGCCCAGACTATTGATATCACGAAAATAAAAATCTTTCCATCACCAGCGGGAACTATCCATCATGTCGGAGGGAAAAAATTATGAAAAAACTCCCTGTTTCAATCCTCTTTCTGCTCCTCTGCCTTGCATCTCACTCACCGGTTCACGGCGGAACGGATTTCCGCGCCGGACTCAAGACCTATTATCCGGAGCAGACATTTCATCTCCCCCAGGCAGTGGATACTGAACTTGAAAAGGTGGAACTTATCCAGCCGGGTATCACACATCACCATGCAATCGTCTGGACCATCAATGGTCCCTTGAATTTTCACCTCCTATTTTTGGACATTGCGAGAAAGGATTTGTTTCTGAAGACCCTCAAGGCTCACGAGCAACTCACAACCGGTGTGAAGACCTTGACCGGTATGGCAACAAACATCCGGGCAATTGCTGGCGTCTCCTGCTCATTCCCGGCTGTTTCCACCGCCGGCTCCTTTCAAGCCGGTGATTTGTTCAAGGTCATCTCAGGCGCACCAGTCCTTGTGAAAAATGGTGAAATACCGAGTGAGCTAAAGAATGTCACCCCTGTCAGGAAAATCACACCGACAGCCCTAAGCGGCGTGGGTCTCCTTAGCAGTGGCAGGAACCTGGTGATGGTTACCGTTGACGCCAGACCCCCTCACATAAGCATCGGACTGACACCGCCCCAGTTCGCAGAATATTTCCAGTTCCTTGGCTGCAGTGATGCCCTCCTGCTGAACTCGGGTGATTATGTTACAATGACCGGAAGGAGGAATGGCTTAAAAGACGCAACGCCTTTCAATATCCCATCAGGCGCAAGGGAAAGTACCTCGCCGGGCGGGCTCTTTATCATATCTGAGGCACCTGCAGGAAAACCCGACCGCCTCATCCCCCAGCCTGAATCCCTGAAAGCCATCGCCGGTCAGAGTTACCCCCTTTCCGCCACCCTTATTGACGCCTTCAACCATGTCCTGGAGACAAACTCACTGGATATCAAAGTGAAACCGGCAAATCTTGGTGAGGTCAAGGGATCTCAGTTCACAGCCGGAATAATGGAGGGTAAAGGGGCGATTTTACTTGAGGCAGGAGGGAAAAAGGCAAAAATCCCGCTTCAGGTTATTAACAGGCTTAAATACCTCCGGCTCAACCTCGAGAGCGCCGAACTCCTGCCCGGCGAAGAGCTCAGTCTTGAGTTGACCGGTATCACCCCTGATGGCGAGATTGTAAAGATTCCCGCAACCGCATCCCAATGGAATGCACCACCGGCAGCAGGCGCTTTTGCGGCACCGGGGAGATTTCACGCAGGTAAGGCAAGCGCCAGAGGTTACATTACTGCAAGGGTGCTCGGGCTTGAGGCGAAAATTCCCCTTACTGTGGGAAAGGAGGTTCAGAAGCTCACCAATTTTGCTATCATAGGAGACTGGCGTTTCAAGACCGGCTCACCTCGTATCCTTGGAGGTCACGACATCATCATGGCAACTGTTGATGGGGCATCCCGTCCTGTTTCAATGTTGCGGTATGACTTTAAAGCCGGCGAGGGGGAGGCATCCCTCTCTCTCAATAGAACCATCAGCATCCCCGGAAGTCCCCGGCAGGCGGGTCTGTGGGTCAGGGGTGATGGAAAAGGGCTCTGCCTCAGTGCAACGATTCGCGATAGTCTTGAGCTGGATTATCGGATAGTATTTGCCACCCATATAAACTGGTTAGACTGGAGATATCTCGAGGTTGACATCCCAAAGGATGTCGCCTTTCCCATACTCCTGAAAAATATCACCATTTCCGAACCTGATACCGCCAAACAGGCGTCCGGAAATATCCTCCTTTACAGATTGGATACCATTTATGCGTCTGCCAGCCCCCGTGCTGAGACATATCTGTTTGACAGGGATTCACTCCCCTCCTGGCTGCAATATGACCCATCTCCGCAATTTTCCGGCAAACCCCAGATGCGGTTCTTTGCCTTTGGCAACTGTCTTCTCTCGAGGGATGAACAGACAGGTATAGGGTCTTATATCTGCAACTGTATTATTGCCGGCATAAACAAGAGGGGCGGTGATTTTACCATTACGACCGGGAATCTCAGCATAGACGGCAGGGGGGAGAACCTGGGTAATGTCCGGGGGATATTAAAACGCTTTGAAAAGCCCTATTATTGCGCCCTGGGGCGCTATGAGACCATCAACGACCCTTACCTCCTCACCTATGCAAATGTCATGTTTCCCACCCACTATCATTTCACCACAGGGTTGGTCAGCGTCTTTATTCTTGATAATGTCAACGGGAGTTTCGCGCTCTCCGATTCACACCAGCAGCCCCGGGAACCTCAATGGTCATGGCTTCTGGAAAACCTGAAATCCGTAAAATCTGATACGATTATATTTGTGTGCCATATCTCGCCGGTGGGGACAACCACGGATAGACTTTCTGAATCGATGAATCCCATTGAGGCGGAAATCTTCCACAAACTCCTCCTTCGGGAGGCAAAAAAGGGGCGACACGTGATGGTCCTTTCGGGAAGCCATGCCGGTTTCAGTTTGAAGGTCAAGGACGGCATCCCTTATTTTATGACCGGCGGGGGTGGAGCGCCGCTTGAGGAAAACTTGACCGATGGTAATTGCTACCACTATCTGGAATTCAATGTTCAGAAAAATGCCATCTCATTTTCCCTGAGACCCATCTTCACCCGCCTTGCAATCAAGAGAAACCCCGTCAAAAATCAGGTGGGCGTGGGTGAAGAAATCGCCTTCACAGCATCCGGCATTCTGGATATACCCGAAAAACAGGTGAACCGGGTTTTTCCGCTGACTGACCCCATGAGTTATGAATGGAGCGTCAATGAGATGAGGATTGCCACAATCGGCAAAAGGGATGGAAAATTCAGGTCATTGAGGTCTGGTAAGGCGGTGGTTACTCTGAATACGGGAGAAATAAGGACAAGCGAGTCCCTCCAGATTCTCAAGCCGCAATAATATACCACTATTCAAAAATCCGTTCCTTTATTTCCATTATCACAAGAGCAAAAGAATTTTATCCACGAATCTTCACAAATTCACACGAATTAATGAAGATGATTATTCGTGGAGATTCGTGCAGATTCGTGGTTTCATGAAATACCGGATTACTCAAACCGGTTCCAGAGCTCGTCAGGGATGTGATTGATGTAGTATGAACTGCTACCGAAAATCCCCCAGGCGGAACGTCCCGCTGAATTGGTGCCACTGCCGGTGAAAAAGACATCAGATATACCATCCCCGTTGAAATCCCCCACAGCGAGGCTTGTACCCATATAATCCCCGCCCTCCTTCCCCATTGCATAGATGGCGAGGTCAATCCAATCAATGTTATACATATACTGTTTCAAGGCATTTGAGGGTCGTCGTCCCAGGATAATCCATGCCTTGCCTGCAAGAAAGCGACCCTCAGGGGTGGCAGGTGGGGCGCTGAGCACAAGGTCATCGCCGGCGCGCTGGTTAAAATTTAGAAACGCAAGTTGGCTCCCCAGACGCTCCTCGGTCACACTGGAGAGAAGTCGAGTCTCCGCCTCTGTTATCTCTATGCTCCGCCGGCTGGTACGAAGAAAACGCGTCCCATCGTTATAAAGGATGTAGGTGGCGCCCTGGTTTGTCGCCTGTGAATAACTTCTCCAGCCCGGCGCGCCGATGACGAGGTCATTCAATCCATCACCATTGAAATCCCCGATAGCAAGGGCGCTTCCGACCTGTTCATTCTCAGTCCTTGAAAGAATCTCAACTGCGGTTGTGACAACAGCGAGATCAACTGTCCCCAGCGGTAGGGGTTTCCCATTCGGGAAGTCGCGGCTGGCACCAGCGAAAAGATACGCCTTCCCCGCATTGCGGGCATATCCGGACTGGCAGGGTGCGCCGATGCAAAGGTCGGCTATGCCATCACCTGTCAGGTCGCCTGCGGCAAATGCGGAGCCGAGGCTATCACCATCTCCCTCTGCAACAATTTTTGTGTGGGGCTGAGGGAGGGAATCCACCCCCTGGGTGAAAAATAGGGAAAAGGGACGGCCGTAAAAGATATCCACCACACCGCCATTTTCGCTTCCCGGTGTGCCGATAATAAGGTCATCTCTGCCATCATGGTCAATGTCTGTAAAAAAGAGGATTTCTCCAAAGCGGTCGCCATCAATGCGTCCGGTAATACAAAAACAGCGCATGTTTGCCATCTCATCGGAGATGGTCACAAGGCCGCCAATATCCGTGCGCCCCTTAAGGACATACACACGACCCGGTCCCACAGGAATGAGGCTCTGGAATGCACAGATGGCTGTATCTTTAATGCCATCGCCATCAAAGTCGCCCGCCGCCACCGCTGAGCCAAAACGTCCAGCCGGCACATCTCCATTAATCTGAATGCCGCCCAACCTTCCATGCCCATCCGGCAGATTCACAGAAGACATGGTGGGGTCGGAAAACTGGCTCCCCGTTGTGGTGAGGTCATTGAATGACTCATGGATATATCCGGAACCGGAACCGAACTTCAGCCCGAACCGGATATAAACAATGCCCGCATCTGCATTACCCCCAGCCGTGGCGCGTGGCGCACCCAGAATCACATCATCATACCCATCCCCATTTACATCCCCCATGGCAACGGGTCCAATCATCCCCGGATTGCGCAAGTTGTCCGTGATGGAATAATCCTCATCCTGCCTGTAAAAGTCTTTCACCTCATACCCTGAGAGGGTTTGTGCAAAAAGGCATGAAAAAATCAGGTAAATAAAAAAAGTTTGAATTTTCATATCAACCCTGTAAAAAATGAAGGTATGCTATTATCATAATGTCTGGATATATCCAATATTTCTTAAATTTATAGTCTCTTAAATGGCATTGTGTCAACTCATGATTTTGAATTGACATTTGCCAGAGCGATTTGACTATGTTTCTCTATGTCCCTGTAACAAATAACAAATGCTCACGGAGGCTGTTTTGGGAAAGGTTGAAAAAAGGATTGAGATGGGCGGGCAGGCAGTGATTGAGGGCGTGATGATGCGAAGTCCTCAGGGATATGCCATCGCCATTCGCAAAAAGGATAAAACCATCAAGATTAAAAACATACCTTACAAACCTCTCACCAAGCGCATCAAAATCCTGAGTTTGCCACTACTGCGCGGGGTGGCGACCCTTCTTGAGATGCTCGTCATTGGACTGAAAGGACTGGATTTCTCCATTAATGAATGGGAGGGGCAGGAGAAAAAAGGGTCAGGTGAAGAGCGGGTGGCTGAAGTGGAAGATGCGGGACAGAGCCGGAAGGAATCCGGGGTTGGCACCGCCGGGGAAAAACGGCAGATAAGCGTGGCGGGGATGGTTGGATTGATAACATTCAGTCTTGCCTTCGCCATGGTTCTGACGGTCGTTATTCCAAATATCCTGACACATTTTCTTGGATTTTTACCCTTTTCCAGGAGCAATCCGAGCCATCTGGTAGAGGACAGGTCGCCCATCACCTACAACTTGATTGCCGGTTTTTTCCGCGCCGCAATCCTCATTGCCTACATCTGGGTCATATCCCTCTCAAAAGACATCCGAAGGGTGTTTGAATATCATGGCGCGGAACACAAGGCGGTCTTTGCCTTTGAGGAAGAAAAACCCCTCACGCTTGAAAATGTGCGACCTTACACCACACATCACCCCCGTTGCGGGACAACCTTTCTTGGCGTTGTCATCATTGTCAGTATCATCGTGTTTGCCTTCATTGTGAAACTCATGCTGCTCATTTATCC
>JAPLSR010000012.1 GCA_026398545.1 Candidatus Sumerlaeota bacterium
ATTGCTTATAATAAATGCACCGTCAGGACTGTTCACATCATCTGAGCGATTGTATTGGGGGTTCTGGTTCATCATTGACATGCCGCCGCCTCTGAGAAAACCGCCGGAGGAGTATTCTGCCGTGATTTTGTATGCCTGAACGGGCTTTTTGCTCATCTTGTCCTGAACCACCCCGCGGATGGAGCCGCCCGATTCAAGCACCAGTTCAAGATTCTCATCAGGCGCCTGGACGTTTAACTGCGTCATGGTTGGATATGGAGACTTCACCACATTAATCATGCATCCCCCCGGCGAAAGACCCTCTATTCTGAAACTGCCGTCCTGTGCCGTTGTATCGCTGTCAAAACTGGGTTTCTGGAAATTCAACATGAAGGCACTTACATTGGCGCCGGCTATCCGCTTCCCTGTGTCATCCCTGACAAATCCGGCAAGAGAGACGGAGCGCTTCAGACGGAAATCCACGCCTGTTGCAGTCTCACCCTCTTTCACGACCACACCCTGTCTGATGTCACAAATATAATCCTTCGCCTTCGCCAGAACGGCGTATTCCCCGGGTGCAAGATGTTTGAGCGCATATCGCCCATCCTCCTCAACAGATGTGAAATGTCCCGATTCGTGCATTCTTATGGCGTTGATGAGTTGTGCCGCAAAGAATTTGCCGATGCCCTGATCGCCCTTGACCTCCGCCTTCGCCAGCCCTTTTCCATTTTCATCCATAACACGACCGGCAATGGCGCCGCCGTCTGTCATAATAATATCCACATTCTCCCTGTGTTCCCCGGGCTTGAGATTAAAGAAGCCGGCATCAGCCGGCGCATAGTCCTCATGTGTCGCCCGGACGGATACAACCTCGTTAGGAAGCAGGTTTTTGAGAGTATAGCGACCATCCTCGCCTGTCTGCTCCTTTATATCGAAATAGCTTTTTTCCAACATGTTAAACTTTCCCCATGAAGCAAGGACAGAGGCGTTGGATATGGGCTGACCCGTCTTCTTTCTCACAGACCCGCTTATCTGCGCGCCTTTCTTGAGATAAAAAAGGACGCCTTTGCTCTCCTCACCCTCCCTGACCTGCACCCGGCGGGAGCGAGGTGCAATATAGCCCTCAGCAGAGGCATTGAGAGTGACATCGCCCTCTGGCACGCCATCCAATTTAAACCGCCCCGCCTTGTCTGAATATACATCCGTCACCTGCGCTTCATAACAGGTGACCTTCGCATCAGCGATTGGTTTGTTCATCCCCTCCTCTAAGACAAGCCCGCTGACGGAGCCTCCATTGCCGAGGAGGAAGTCAATCCCCTTATGGATTTTGCCGGGTTTCATTTCGAGCCGGGGACCATATTTCCGCGCAAATTTCTCCGCAGAGGCGTATGTCCGGGATGAAGTATCCTCTGGAATAAAGTGCGCCTGATATTCGCCACGGGCGTTTGCGGGACGTTTCACAATATCTCTGCCGACATCTGCATTAAAAACCGCTCCGGGGACAGGCTGACGTGTATCGCCGCGCCGGATGGTTCCGAAGACCGCCGCGCCTTTGTTATGTATAATCCTGAGAGATGTTTTCCCGGGGCGCACACCATCAATGATGACCGGCGCCATATTATGCACTTGGGAGAAGATTCTCACCGTCTCATTTTTAAGTCCGCGCAATGTGAGTTCGCCGCGGGCATCTGTGCGGAAGGGAATGTCTTCATTTGATATGAAAAAATGGACGCGGGCATCCGGTATGGATGTGCCCCTATCATCGACGACCACAACGGAGATGGAGCGCCCCTCCTCCAGCTTCAGTGTGAGCTCGTCGGGCGTTTTGCCCTTTACAAGGACAACTTCCTTAGAGAGTATCCTTTCACCACCGCATCCGCGAATGAGGAGGGTGACCTTGCCGGCACCGAAACATCGGAACAGAAATCCGCCATCCTTATCAGCCTGGATTTTTCTGAATTTCCATCTTGCATCAAGGCTCGCATAGATTTCCGCACCGGCGGCAGGCTGACCGTCAGGGGCAAAAATGCGTCCCTTTAGAATAATGGGTTCTTCGAGGAGGAGTTTGAGGGGACCGCTTGTCTCGGCAAGGGGAAGGCTGACCTTCTCGCGATATGCCGGAGCGTTTCCCTCACGCCGTGCCATGACAGAGAGTTTCGTCCCCTTCGGGGCATTCGGAAATTCATAATGACCATCAGCGCCGGTTCTGGCGCGTCCAAGATACTTCCTCCCAAAATCCTCGCCGGTGAAGAGGACACCCGCACCGGATGCGGGTTTCTGCGCCTCATTCAAAACCACACCCTTCAGGGACACGCCTGCGGCAACATTGATGTCAAAATCTGTGAAAGGCTCTCCCTCATCAAGGCTCAAGGGGGCATCAAGATAGTATGGGGCGCAGGGACCACTGACATAAAGGCGATAAGCACCCGGCGGCAGCCGGTCAAAAAGATAACGCCCCTCCACATCGGTCAGCATGGTGCGCGTGGGAGA
>JAPLSR010000232.1 GCA_026398545.1 Candidatus Sumerlaeota bacterium
TTCTTTCCTTTTTCAGTAAGTGTGGAGAGAATTTTATCCGCCGCAGAGTCAGGTTTTTTAAGATTCACCTTCACAGGCGTCACTGTAAAATAGAGGGCAAGGTCTTCAAGGACTTCCTGGAGGTCAACACCGCTTCCCAGTTCTGCGGATAGGACGCGGTGAACGGGCATGGTGGATACGCTTCCCTCCTCAAAGCTGGAAAGGAAGACAAGGGTATAGTCAAAGGGTTGAAGTCCATCCGGACGCCCCGTTGTTTCGCGCTGTTCATCACGGTAGGTGAGCGACACCTCAAAACGCTTGTGTCCTTCAATGATAAAGCAATCCTTCTTGCGGAAAAAGTCGCCTATGCGGGCGATGGGGTCTTTCTTATTAATCACCCACAAGCGATGAGTATCATTATTTGTATCTACGATTTCCTCCCATGCCCTTGCCGGCGTTACCTCTTCACAGGTATTGACAAATTCCCCTTGCGGGTCGTGGAAAAACATGGGGATGGGGCTGAAGTTGCACCTGGTTGCCCGGAGGAGTTTCAGATGGAATGCCCCGCCCAGGTTCGGGGTGGAGCCTTCAACCCTCATGCGGCATGAGGGCTGGCGATTCAGATTTATCAGTGCATAGATGCCCCGCCTGACCTTGCTTTTACCCACAGGATGGGCATAGGTCTGTTCATAAAGATAAAAGCTCTTATTATTGTCATTCACGAGGATTCCATCGCGCCGCCAGGTCTGAATCAGACTTGCAGTCCGGAGATAGGAGTCATTGTATTCCTCATTCTCCACGCCTTTGAATGTGGGGATGAGGTGAAGAATGTTATAGGGATGACGCTGGCGGTATTCTTTCTGCTTCTCAACAGGAATCATCTCATACCAGGGACTGATGACCTGTTTCATATCTTCAATGAGACGGGAATTGTATCGCGTTCCTATGAATGGGAAGATATCCGTCATTTTCCGGAACATGCCTCCTCTGCTATGCAGCGATAACAAAAATATATGACATTCCAGTGGAATTGCAACCGAAAATCACGATTCTTTCACCAGAATTGTTATGGCGTTTCAAGTGTTTTTTTCAGCCCTGCCTCAGCGGTTTACACCGGGTGTGAGCGGATTCCTGATTACAGCCTGAATCTTCAATTCTGCAATCTCGTCTTCCTTCTGCTTCAGCTGGGAGCGGAGCTTTGCCATATCGTCTTCAGCCTGGTTTTTTTCCTTTCGCAATTTCACGACCTCCCCTGTCATACGCCGGTTTGTGTAATACAGATAACCTGCCGTTACTGTTGCCGCAAGAAAAAGCAATAGGAAAATGAAACACAGGAAGCGAATGCCTCCGCCGCCTCTTCCCCTGTAACTTTTACCTCCCACCTTGATACCTCTGCCTGAAATATAACGCCGGTAGAACGAGCCACAACATAAATCTTTTTCAAAGTCTCATTTCCATTTTGCGCCGTTTGATTAATTTTTTCTATTTTAGATTGCACACACAGCGGGAAGTCAATGTCAAAACTTTTTCGATGCCTCCGAATGACACATCTCCCGAAATCGCAAGATGCATCCACCTCCGAAATTTACCACCCTGTCACAATAATCTTGCAATGCGTGGCATCCAAAGTAAAATCCTAACATTCTTTTGAGGAGAAAATGTATGCAAAAAATTCCGGCAGGGAAGATAATATTGTTCTGGATTTCACTGGCTGGAGTTCTGACCACGAGCGGTTGCTCTATTATGTCTCGCCTTACACCCGGCTGTCCTGACCGGCGGTGTCATCTTATTGCGGAGAAGAGTGGTATGGATGATAAATATCTCGCCCGGCTGAAAAGAAAACCGCTTTACAAATTCAGTGAACGTGATGTGGACATCTATCTGGGATATCTTCAAACTGTGGAACCCGACGCCGCCAAACGTGTCGTCCATCTTGCGCGCAAGGCTATCGGGCAGCCTGCAGGAAAGGCAATCCTCGGTGAATCCTCTTTTGAACTCTACGACCCCAAACCGCTTTACCGCCTTGGCAGAGCCGATGCCCTCACCTTTGTCAGTCAAACCTACGCCATGGCTCTCGCTTATGATTGGCGGAGCTTTCTCGCACTTCTCCTTCGCCTCCGTTACCTGAATGGCGAAATTGCCATTGAGGCGCGCCACCTGAATGTCACTGCCGACTGGCTCCCCGCCAACTCCCGCTGGCTCCTGCTGACGCTGGATGACGACCTGGTGGGGAAAAAGGCGGTAAAGTGGAATGTCACATCCAATCGCAAGGAGTTTTACAAAAAGTGGGATATTGCGCAGGATGCAAAGACGATTACCGTAAAGACTGATTATATCCCGCATAAATATGTCGCCGGTGTGTTGAGGGAGCTCAAGGATGCCGACCTTGTGACCGTTGTAACGGGTGATTTAAAACCCCGGCGGTGCGCCCATGTGGGTATTATCGCCATGCCAACCACCGGTACCGTGAACATCATTTATTCGGATGGCAGATGTGTGCGGGAGGAGAATCTTCTTGATTTCATGGACAGGCAGATTGAACGGAATGAGAAAATCAAGGACTTCAAATCTGAGAGATTTTATGGCTTTCAATTTTATCGCATGAGTTCTGACCCCATTGCGCGCCTTCGCGCCCTTGATGGACCTGATGCGCCTGTCATCACCGGTCCTCGCGGTCTGCTCGCCTCTCGCTTTCGCCGCCCGGGCTGGGTGGAACCCCGCGCCCCCCTCAACGATACCGATAAAAAGGCGGCGAAGAAGCTCGGAATCCCTGAAGATACCCTTGCCGTCCTGAAGGCGCGTCCCCTTTATGAGTTTGCCCCTGAGGAAATCGGTCAATATCTTGCCTATCTCCGGGAGGTGCAACCAAGTCTCCGGGAGCGCATTGTTCACCTCGCCCGAAAAAACATTGGCCAGCCCTATCAGCTCTTCCTCCTCGGAGAATTCCCCTTTGAAACCTATGATGATGACCCCCTGTTCGCTCTCCATAAGAGTGATTGCGTGGTCTTTTCGGAGCACATGTATGCCATGGGGCTTTCCAACAGCTGGGAGGAGTTCTTTGTGTTCCTGCAGCGCATCCGTTACAAGAATGGTGAGATTGGAGTCCTCACCCGGAATCACTACACGGAGGCGGAGTGGGATGTGAACAATTCCTGGCTTGTGGAGGATGTGAGCAGGGAACTTGCCGGAGACGCCGCCGCGCCCATGATTGCGCGCACCAGCCACAAGGGCTTCTTCAAAGGTCGTTACGGGATTAAGGTGGACATGCCGGAGATTGCCCTTGATACATGGTTTGTCCCCACGGAAAAGGTGCCTGATGTGGTCGGTCATCTCCAGAATGGCGATTTTGTCAATCTCATTTATGGCAAAGGCAAGGAGTGTTATGCCTCACATGTGGGACTTATAACAAGGAGTGCGGATGGGACGGTCAATTTTCTGCATTCATCGCCGCCGCGGGTGCGTGAGCAGCCATTGCTGGAATATAACCGGAAACTGGCAGCCGAAAACCCCGAGCGCATCAAGGAAAAGGAAGTGCCATTCCGCGGATTCAAGTTTCTCCGTCTCAGAGATGACCCGATTGCACAACTTCGCGCAATAGATGGACCTGATGCCCCTGTGGTGAGGGCGCCTCTTGGCGTCATGCTCGGACCTGCCCGGCGCTGGACGCCAAAAGGTAAATAAACAGCCATAGGACAAAAAATGCATGGAACGCACGTCGCCTGTTGATTTCCACTGTTAGAGTTCAGGCGACCTGTCTTTTTGTCTATGAAACTCAAGCGATATCAGAAATGGCTCCTCCGTCTGCCCCTGTATCTCATACTTGCGGCATTCATTATTGCTGTGCTGACCTACCTCTTTCCCATCTCAGGCGGACGCCTGAATGCCTATCTCGCTGATATCCTTTCCGTGCAGACAGGGCGCAGGGTCAATGTTGATGGGGCGCGTCTGTATCTTTCCAGAGGACTTGTCACCGTTCGCAAACTCGCCATCCCCGCGTCGGACGC
Organism: Candidatus Sumerlaeota bacterium; assembly: GCA_026398545.1. Lineage (GTDB taxonomy): Bacteria > Sumerlaeota > Sumerlaeia > MWCT01 > MWCT01 > JAPLSR01. The sequence continues at coordinate 3,984 of JAPLSR010000232.1, forward strand.
ATCGCAACCGCCGCTCATCTTCTCCGGCATCCGCATGACCTTTTCGCCCGGAGTAATCTTTTCCCGCTCCAACATCAGGTTGAATGAAATCCGCATGAGCTGTCCCATGCAGATACCGGTGGTGTGGGAGAATAACGCACTGACATTCCGCGCGGATTATCAATATCTCATAAAACTTTTCCGCGAATTTGCCCTGTTGAAAAGCGGAAGGGGGAATATCGCCATTCCGAGGATTCAGATTGTTCTGGATGGCATCTATTTTTACGGCTCACCGGGCTTTTCCCATCAGGCACAACGTCAACTACTCAGCATCAGTCCGGCAGAATTCTGGCTCACGCTTGACGAGGGGAAATTATCCTTCCTGACGATTAAGGGGACCCTCCACTCCGAGATTGAAAGTGAGATGGAGGGGTCTGCGACTTTCGGTTCGGACGGAACGCCGAAACAAATATCCCTCCTTGTCACGCATCTCCTCATCACTGAAAAAACATTTCCGGTGAAAGACCTGATTGTGGATGTGAAAAACTTAAGGATTGGAAATGAGATACATCCCTCCGGGCAAATTGTCGCAGTATC
>JAPLSR010000139.1 GCA_026398545.1 Candidatus Sumerlaeota bacterium
GCTATCGGCGAAGGGGCGGGGTGGCGTTTTTTCAAACCCTCCAAATCTTTCTGCATCGACGTGAGCAGGCGCGTCTGGATTTCGTAAAGCTGTCGCAGGACGCGTATTTTCCCTATCAAAAATTCAATGCACCCGATGAGCGTCAGGAGGATTGCCGCAAACCAGAACAGGCTGAACCAGTAAAGGAACGGCTCCTGCACGGGAATCAGTCTGATGACGGTCAGAAAGAAACCGAGTCCCGATGCAAACAGGAGAATAATCAGCCCGCTCTCCCACCATTTGACCGCAAGATATTCCTTCAGCCGATAGAGTTCCTTAATATCCTTTATTTTTATGATAGCGTCTATCTCTGTCTCAAGTTCCTTCGGCTGGCGCGGAAAATCCTTCTCCAGCATGGCACTTCTCCTATGAGGATAATCACCGAGGCGCCTTGTGTATAACCGGACTTAGTTCCATCAGAACCTTTTCTCTTCCTGAAATCCGGCTTGCATCCATAATCTCAATCCCTGCAAGGAGTCCATCAGGACCAAAATCTGCCACAACGCCGCTTCCTAAATCCCGGTTCTCAACCTTTCCGGGTTTTATCTCCTGGAGTTGGATGTAAAGGGCATCAACTTCAGCATCATAAGTAATTTTCATAAATATATACCTCTAATTTGAAAAATATACCTTTACTGTGATTACTGTAATTTCTGACTCCTCCTTAACAAAAATGACTTCAACAGTTTTTTGCCGATAAAACTGATCATTAACAGGAGAAGCCAAATTATAAGGAAAGTTTTTTCGCGCTAACCATCTCCTTTTCTCCATCGGGATGTGTTCCGACTCATTTATACACGCCTCTATTTCATCCTGTGTTGCTCCTCGCTGAACGGCGCGGGTCCTGGCATGATTGGATAAATGAACAGACTTCACAATTGTAGCCTTTTTTACTTTTGATAAAAATTCTCACGAGATATCCCGTAGAAGTCAACGAAAAAGAGGTTGAATCGTCTTTGCCTGCGCTGATAATGTGAATCATTAAACAATGAATACGGGAGCCTTGTCATGAAAACGTTTTTATGTCTGTTTGTCCTTTCCATCTTCTGCGCCGGTCTCTCAGCCGCCCCCGCGGAATATCTCAGGGTGGGCTCGCCCGGGAAACCCCCGATTTTCCTCACTCATGAACCTGTCACCATCAGCTTCAACCTCTCAAAAACCGATGCGGCATCAGCCAATCTCACAATTTTTAATTTCTATGACCGTGCGATTTTGAGCGAGGCCTGGCGTGGGGCGGATGTTAGAAAAGAACATAAAAGAAAATTTGTTACTGAGTATGGTGTCTTTCGTGTCAGGCTCACTCTCACGGGCGCCGATGGGAAAACCCTGAAGACCGATGAGACGACATTTGCCCACATCCCGGACGTCCGCCTTGTGCGCCCCCGTCCAGATTCACCTTTCGGCATCGGCGCCTATTACGCAGTCCGCTTTACACCGAAGGAACTTGCCATTGCCGCGCGCCTCCAGCACTTCCTCGGCGCCGCCTGGACGCGCGAGGAACTTCTCTGGGATATTGTGGAACCGGAGAAGGGGAAATGGGACTGGTCCCGCACCGACCGCACGGTGAAAACCGCTCATGAAAATAACATCCATATCCTTGGTCTGCTCGATTACTGGGGCAAATGGGCGCCTCACCTGACGAATGAAGGCTTTGCCGCCTATGCGGAATATGTCCGGCGCATGGTGGAGCGTTACAAGCCCGGCGGTGTGTTTGCAAAGGAGCAGGGGTGGAGGGACGGCTATGGTATAACAAACTGGGAAGTATGGAATGAACCCGCCACCTTCTGGGACGGCAGTGACGAGCAATTCGGCAAGCTCCTGAAGGATGCTAACAAAGCCGCAAAATCCGCCGCTCCTGCCAGCCGCATTTTTTTCTCCGTGGCGGGGGAGACTTTTAACACCGCAGTCATCAAAGAGGCGGGACTTTCCTCCTTCGATGGCATCACCCCGCATTTTTACTGCCCTCCTCGCACGCCAGAGGAGGGCGGCATCGACCATGGCATGTCCGAGATGGTCACAAATTTTGCAAAAGTGGGCGTGAGAGGCAAACCCTTCTGGGTCAGTGAGTTCGGCTGGCACTCTACCATGGATGCGCAGGAGATGCGTCAGCAGGCAATCTGTCTCGTCCGCACTCACGTTTACGGACTTGCCGCCGGCATGGACAAATTCTTCTGGTATAACTTTGTCAATGATGACCGCAATAAGGATGGACAGCATTACGGTCTTGTGAATCGCGAGGACTGGACGCCGCGGTTTGCCTTCGGCGCCTATGCCACGATGGTTCATTTCTTAGAGGGGGCGAAATTTCACAGCCGCGTGGAGATTGTGCGCCCCGCGCGCATATTTACCTTTGAAAAGGGAAAGGGGAGTGTTGCCGTCCTCTGGAGCGCTGGCGCATCAGGCGTCCTCCGCGCTGAGGTTAAACCGCATTTTAACTTATACGACATCATTGGAAACGTCATCTCAGAGGATGGAGAAATCCCTCTGCGCCCGGAGCCTGTTTATCTTGTCTCAAATGAAACGCCGGCGCATAAACTTGCCGCCGCCCTGAATAAAGGCGTTATCCGCGGTATCTCATCCGTCGAAGTCAGAATCCTGCCTCTCGCGGGGGCGTTAAATAATCAGTTAGCCCTGAGTGTTCAGGTGGAAAATATGAGCCGGAAGACCCTGAGCGGCGTTTTAAAAATCACCCCGCCCGCAGGATGGAAGGTGAAGGAAATCATCCAGCCGGTCGGAAATCTCAATGCCGGCAAGAAAACCGTTCTGGCATTCCATTTTGCTGAAATGAAACCCTCTCCGGAAAATCGCTACCGGATAGGCGCTGTCTTTACGGAAGAAGGAGGCGGCGAGGCTGTGGCATCCGCCGAACTCTCCGAGCTTACCGCAACCTATGGCTCGCCACGAATTGATGGCGACTCGTCAGACTGGAAGGATGCGCGCTTCATTCATGCAGACACCCCCGACAAGGCTGTCGGGCTCGTTCCCTATATGGACTGGAACCTGAGCGCCAGAGTTACAACCATGTGGGATGAAAATAATTTCTATTTTCTTGGCATTGTTAAGGATAACGTTTTTAACCAGTCAAATACGGGCTCGCAAATCTGGGAGGGCGATAGTTTCCAGATTGCCTTTGATGTGGCTGGCGCTGACAGTCCTACCACAAGCGGCGAGGGACGCTATCTCTTCGGTCTGGCAAAAACGGGTAAAGGTCTTGAGACATGGTCATGGCCCGTGGGCGACAGAAAGGGCGACCGTCCCGTACCTGAAATCAAATTTGCATTCACCTCGCTGGAAAAGGACACATACGTTTATGAAGCGGCATTTCCGAAGGAACTCATTGCACCGTTTCAGATGAAAGAGGGCGCTCAGTTCGGCTTCACATTCCTCCTGAACGATAATGACGGCGGGGGGCGACGCGGCTGGCTCGAATGGACGCCCGGCATCGGCACCGGCTACAACCCTCGCTATTTCACCCGCTGGACGCTTGTAAAATAATCAAGGTTTGATTTCATAAATTTCTCGCCACTTCTTCTGCCACTTCAAGGGTGGTGTTGGTGCCGCCGACGTCATAGGTGCGAACCTTGCCCTCCAGCAGGACCTTCGCAATGGCAGTCTCAAGGCGCTCCGCCCACTCCTTTTCCCCCAGCCACTCCAGCATCATACGGGCAGAAAAGAGCATGGCGGTCGGGTTGACCTTGAACTGTCCGGCATATTTGGGCGCACTGCCGTGGCTCGGTTCAAAGAGGGCGTAATTATCGCCAATATTTGCGCTTGCGGCAAAGCCAAGGCTCCCCACAAGCTGCGCCGCCTCATCGCTCAGGATGTCCCCGAACATGTTCGTCGTCACGATGACATCATAAAACTCCGGCTTCTTGATGAACCACATGGCAACGGCGTCCACATTCTCCTCAGTGGTCTCAATCTGCGGATATTTTTCCGCCACCCTGCGAAATTCCTCAAGAAATATGCCGTCCGAAAGTCGGATGACATTTGCCTTGTGCACGCAGGTCATACGCTTGCGTCCCTTCTCAACGGCATATTTGAACGCCGCCTCGCAGATGTGTCGGCATCCCTCGCGAGTTATCACACGGCACGAAATTGCCACATCCTTCCCGCGGAATCGCTCCATCTTCGGGTGCATGTTAAAGAACTCCACAGGGGTCGGATAGAACTCCACGCCGGAATAAAGGTCTTCAGAGTTTTCGCGGAAAAGGACCATATCGATATTGTCGCGATAATTAAGCGGCACGCCGGGGTATGACTTGAATGGGCGCAGATTGATATAGAGGTCGAACTTCTGGCGAATCTGGAGGATGGCGCTCTGGAAACCCTTGATGCCCGGTTTGGATGTGATGGCGCCGAAGAGGCAGCATTCCGTGCTTTCAAGCGCCTTCCAGGTTACCTCCGGCACGGTGTTTCCAAATTTCTCCCACATGCACCAGCCCGCATCGGCATCCACCCACTGGATATCGAGCGGGATTTTATCCATCACAATCATGGCAGCCTTCATCACATCGTGCCCTATGCCATCGCCGGGGAGGCGGCAAATCCTATGAGACATATTTCACACCTCCATATATTCTGCGTCAAAAAGTTGAAGATTTTCATGCAACGCCACGCAAAAAAAGTCAATACTTGAGAAAAAAAATTAATCAATCTGCGACCGATGAACTCTCACGCCTTCACACTTGACGCGGTTTATACAGTCCGTATAAGAAGGGGACGAATGTTGGCATGTTTCATATAGAAAATAACAGTCAGCCTTTGTCGGTTTATACAGACTGTATAAATACTGTTCGCCCATGGGATACTTGAAGAACAACCTGACCAAATTTCATCTGATCACGTTCGTGGTCATGCTGGGTGTATTCACGCTCTTGACGTTCCTGATCACGAACGCGGGGGGCGACAAGGGGGAGGAGCATAATGCTCGCGTGCTCCAGACGACGCTCGGCACGATCACCGGCCCGCTGACCGGAGCGATATCGCGCGGATGGCAGGGATGTTGTCTCAGGTTTTCGCTGACAGTGATGGCATGCTCTGCTCCCGTCTTGCTGATTGGCGTGCTGCTTCAGTTCATTCGCCTGCCGGATACGAAGTGGATCACCGTGCTCCGGATGAGCTTGTGGATCATCGGGTGGCTGGTGTGGTTTCTGGGAGGTATCCTGTCGTTCGGACACGCATTGTCATGAACAAATGGGGCGAACAATCTGCTTCAGCGGACGGAGTATCGCCGCTGGGCCATAGCGTTATGTGAAGAGATGAACATATGGCATATTTGAGATTTCCACAGGATTAAATCGGCATAATATCCGACCTAAGCCGGCGACTGCCGGCACAGGCATAGAGCGATAGACGGTGTGATATATGCATAGACTGTCTTTCCCGCGACGATTATTGAAGCTGATTCACCCGGAAGGAATACCCT
>JAPLSR010000094.1 GCA_026398545.1 Candidatus Sumerlaeota bacterium
CCCGGACTGACGGTGCCGGTGGTGGGGTCATAAGCCGGTTGCAGGGGCAATAAACCCGTGCCATCCGGTCTGACACGTGCAGAGTCCGTATCCGGTCCGAAACTTATAATTTTCGCCGGCACAGTGTCAGTAATGCTCAGAGGCGCGCCTTTCACATCATGAAAGCTATCCGGCGGGAGGTTATTCGGAAACTGCTTCAGGAGTTCTTCCTTTGTGGTCGCCAGTTGCCCTTTCGGGGGAAATGGATAGCGCGGCTTCCGGGGGATTTCAATAAACACATCGCCAGGGCTAAACGTGCCGTTTGTCGGGTCATAGAGAAAAGCCGCCTTGTCATCCTCTTTATCCGGTCCGACACTGTAAACCACAAAGGGGTCTCTGTTTCCGATAAAGCAGAGCGGGGTTCCTGTGAAGGGGTCTTGCGGAAGCCCATCCGGCAGGAGAGGCGCAAAACCTGACGCCTCACGGGGGAACTCGCCGGTCTTTAGAAAATTGTAGCGCGCCGCAGCGCCGGCAAGGAGCAGGCGTGACTTCGTCTCTGCCGTATCCCAGCGAGTTATTGCCTCTGAATAATTCGTACCCATGTCCGCCTCGTCCTGTGCTTCACGCAGCGGGGCATCAAGATACCTGTAATCATCCCAGTGAAGCTTCTCATCCGTTACCCTCAATGTGCGGAGGGTCTCGAAAAAGGTTTTAACCTCCTCTGGCGTGCGGCAGGCGTTCGCAAGATAAATCTCCATCCCCCCGCAGGTGATGGACTTCAGGGCAATGCCGATGAGAGTGCTGATGAGATTTGTCCTGCCGCAAAATATCTGCCCAAGCCGATAAGTCATGTTCAGGATATGCAGAGCCCTCTCATTATCGCCTTTCAGCATGGCAAAGACCGCCTCCGTGCGCAGAACCTTGGTCTGTATCTGAGCTGAGAGAAAATTTGGAATCGGAGGCTCAAACCCCATCGTGGGTGGAAAAACAGGCAAGATGTATCCTCTGCATGCGAACACCTTATCGATGAGAGATTCAGTGGGCTCCTTCAAATTTTGCCCGTCCATGGGGCAGAGATAATCTGCGGCATTCTGGTGTTCCGCGCTGAGCCGACGCGCGGCAATGCCCCGCTCCATAAACCTCGGAATGCGGGAAAGAAAGGGATTTCCCGACTTTTCCAGGTCGGAGCGCCAGAGGTTGTGTTTCTCCGACAGCTCATCCCATTTTTCATTACGCATCAGGGCATCAAGATATATTGCGCGGATGTATGGGTCATCGGGGAAATCCTTCAAAAGCGCAATCGCCTTGCTGAGGTCTGATTTATAACCACCCTTATTGCTGATGGTGGCGTAATAGTCAGCGACACGCCTGTCATTAACCCGGTGCAGATAAGAAGATAGAGGAGTTTTTAACGTCACACCCTTTTGTAAAATCTCCGTATCTGACGTAGGCGTATAGCCGGAATAAAGCATACCCACAAGGTCCCAGTCGCCCGCCACTTTTGGGGAGGGTTTGTACTTCAATTCCACCTGTATAGATTCACCCTCTTTTCCATAAATCAGGGTCAATGAATCTCTATCGGCTATGACCTTAATATTTGCCGTCTCAGCAGAGAGCATTGGTTCCGGATTATAGAGAGTTTTCGCCCTGTAATTCAAAACCCCTGAATCAATCTGGAGCAAGGAGGAAACGCCACCGGCAAGATATGTGCCCACAATGTCCTTTGCTTCAATCTGCTGGGCAACACCGCCAGTGCATATCAGGGACAGAAGAATCCCACACAAAACAACACACCATTTTTTTTGCCACATAATCATTTCTCCTTAAAGTTAATATCGGCAGTATCTAAGATAAGGTCGCCAGGACTGACAGTGCCGTTGGTGGGGTCATAAGCCGGTTGCAGAGGCAATAAACCCGTGCCGTCCGGTCTGACCCGCGCGGAGTCCGTATCAGGTCCGAAACTTATAATTCTCGCCGGTATGGTGTCAGTAATGCTCAAAGGCGCACCCTTCACATCATGAAAGATATCCGGCGGGAGGTCATTCGGAAACTGCTTCAGGAGTCCTTCCTTTGTGGTTGCCAGTTGCCCCTTCGGGGGAAATGGATAGCGCGGCTTCCGGGGGATTTCAATAAACACATCGCCAGGGCTGATTGTGCCGTTTGTCG